>JBGTEI010000049.1:0-4103 GCA_041747875.1 Pyrinomonadaceae bacterium
TGACCTTGGAGGTCTTGGTTAAGATCGAACGAATGTTAGCTGACGCGACCGGCAAAGGAAAACCCTTCCGTCTATGTGATTTTTTTGACTACATCGGCGGTACGAGTACGGGAGCAATTATTGCATCCGGGCTTGCCCGCGGAATGTCGGCGGAAGAATTGCTGGATTTTTATAAAAAAGCCGGTCCCGCGATGTTTGACGGGGCATTCATACTTAACAGACTGCGATATTTGTACAATTCACAGCCTCTGGCTGAAGAACTTCAAAAGACATTCGGTGAAGAAACAAATTTAATGCCGGAATATTTGAAGTGTCTTTTGCTTGTCGTAACCCGCAATCTAACAACCGATTCACCTTGGGCGATCAGCAGCAATCCGCGCGCTAAATACAATGAACTAACGCGTCCGGACTGCAACCTGAAAATTCCTCTATGGCAACTCGTTCGTGCAAGCACCGCAGCTCCCGTCTTTTTTGCGCCCGAATTAATACAGTGGGATATGAATGATTCGTCTAAAACATTTGTGTTCGAAGACGGAGGCGTAACGCCCTATAACAATCCAGCTTTTCTGCTTTACCGAATGGCGACGCATGATTCTTATCGGCTTGAATGGAAGACCGGAGAAAAAGATCTTTTGCTGATCTCGATCGGCACCGGTCTTTCGCCGCAAATAGAAGACGAAGTATCTGCCGGAGCGCGAAATGTTTTATCAAACGTGAGCAGATTTCCGGGCGCATTAATTGGTGGAGCGCAGATCGATCAGGACATCAATTGTCGAACCATCGGGAGGTGTGTTTACGGTGCCCCGATCGATCGTGAACTTGGCGATATGATTCCGCGTGATAAAGCTGGAGCACCGATTCCTTTAACAGAAGATCTGGGAAGACACTTCCTTTATGCGCGTTACAATGTCGAACTGACGCATACCGGTCTTCAATGTCTTGACCTTGGAAATATTGATCCGACGAAAGTCGCAAAAATGGATTCGGTCAAACATATCGACGATCTCTCTGCCGTTGGAAAGCGGCTTGGCGAAGAGGTGGAGCTAGAACATTTCGGCAGTTTTATTTAACGAAACCTTCTAAATTTTTATATGGAAAGGGAGTGAAAGATGCGCGCTTTTATCATTCGGCCATTTGGCGTAAAAAACAATATCAATTTTGATACAGTCGAGCGAGAATTACTTGATCCCGCGCTAAAGGAATTAAAAATTATAGGTCGTACTACAGCAGAAATATTTAGCGCGGGAAATATTCGTGTAGATATGTTTCAGCGGCTGCTTACGGCAGATCTAATTATCGCGGACATTTCAATACACAACGCCAACGTTTTTTATGAACTGGGAATTCGTCATGCTTTACGCGATAGAATGACAATACTGATCAAAGCAAGAGCAGCGCAACAGAGTGATGCAAAATTAGACGAGGCGCTTAGAGCAAAAATTGATGACGTGCCTTTTGATCTTAAAACCGACCGATATTTGAGTTATGACGAAGCTGATCCGGCGTCGAGCTTGCAGGATTTGATAAATGCCATTGAAGCGACAAAAAGATCGGAGGTTAAGGACAGTCCGGTTTTTAGTTTGCTGCCGGAACTGGAAGTTCAAGACCGTTCCCGATTTCTCGCCGTGCCGATCGATTTTCAAGAAGAAGTTGAAAGAGCTGCAAAATCAAAACAGCTTGGTGATCTTGAATTATTACATTCTGAGACGCAGGGACTCGAGTGGGAAACCGAGGGTTTCAGGGTCATTGGCCGGGAACAATTTAAGTTAGAGTCTTTTCAAGGCGCGCGTGAAACCTGGGAAAATCTTCTTGAGGAAGATCCGAAAGATTTGGAAGCTTTAGAGATGCTGGCAACGGTTTTTCAGAGACAAGGAGATATTGTTCGATCTGAACAGGCGATCAGGAGGGCTCTCGACGTAAAAAACATAAGATCGGCAAAACGGGCGGAACTATATGCTCTGCTTGGTCGGAATCAAAAGGTTCAATGGAGCGCGGTTTGGAACGAATTGCCTTCTGACAAACGCGGGGAACAAGCATTAAACTCAGCGTTTCTGGAAAAAAGCATTGACTCATATATTGCAGGTTATTATGAAAATCTTAACCATTTCTATTCCGGCTTGAATGCGCTTGCAATGTTGATGATTCAATTCAAATTAGCTGAGCAATTTCCAAACATCTGGGAGAATTCATATGATTCGGAATCGGAAGCTATACGGGAGCTCGAAAAACGCAAAGCACAAACAACGCAATTGATCGCAGCTGTTGGCTTTTCTCTGGAGGCAAACAAAAGACGTCTTAAGCAAAACGGCGAGACCGATCTCTGGGCTGTAATTAGTGAATGCGATTTGTTGTTTTTAACATCGGATAAACCTCCGAGAGTAGCCAACGCGTTTCAGAAAGCCTTAACAGATGCGGCAGATTTCTATAAAGGATCGGTAATAGACCAGCTTTCCCTATATCAAAATCTCGGGATTTTTAGCGCTAATGTCGAAGCCGTATTGGCAGAGTTAGGCGTCAATCAACCACATACGGAGGAAATATGTCCTGACGATTCAATTGTAAACAACCGTGTTCTTATGTTTACGGGACATATGATCGATTCTCCCGACCGCGAAAATCCTCGGTTTCCAGCCGATAAAGAAACCGTCGCCAAAGAAGAGATCAAGAAGCTCATTGAAAACGAACTGTCGGAATCAGGCGGGATAAATTACGGAATAGCAGGAGGCGCAAGCGGCGGAGATATTCTCTTTCATGAAGTATGTGCCGAACTTGGTATTCAAACAAAACTATATCTCGCGATTCCCAAAAACGATTTTATCGAAGAATCGGTAGCGCCTGCCGGTCCGGACTGGATAGGGCGTTTCAACAAACTCTTTGATCGCCTTGAAAAGCAAAAACTCGTGCGCGTTTTGTGTGACAAAAAACAGCTTCCCGACTGGCTGCACAGCAAGCGTGACTACAACATCTGGCAGCGAACCAATCTCTGGATGCTTTACAACGCCAAAGCCGATGCCGGAAATAACGTCACCCTGATCGCCCTCTGGGACGGACAAAAAGGCGACGGACCGGGCGGCACAAAAGATGTAGTCGAACGAGCAGGAAAATTCGCAGTAAAGCCTTTAATTATTAATACGAAAGAGCTTTTTGGAATTTGAAACTTTGACCTTTGCCAAATCATTTTTTGATGAACACAGAATGATCGAACTCGGCGTAGGCAGTATGACGCCCAAAATTAATTCCCATTTCGATATGTGTGCCGGAAAAAAAACAGATTTGATTTAGCAACGATCGGCGAGAAATTAGCTGAGAATCAGGTTTTGAATGAGCATTTTCCGGTCGCATTTGATATTTGGAATGGTAAATTTTTTAAGTTTGATTAATCAGATTTGTACAATCAAAATCTGGAGATAACGGATATGAAAATTTTTGTAGCTTACGGATACAACGAGAGAGATAAATGGATTGAGGAACTAGTTTTTCCAATTCTCCGCGCTTTTGGTGTGGACTGTGAAACGGGTGAGGAAACCTATAACGGTTCAATTTCCGAAATCGTGAAACGGAAGATTCAAGTTTGCGACGCATTGATTGCTTTTACGACAAAAAGAGAACCGCAAAATACCGAGTCTGTAACAACACACCAATGGGTTAAAGATGAACTTGCAATTGCTGTAGCTCATGATAAGAAAATTGTCGAAGTGCGTGAAATAGGTGTTGATTCACAAGGCGGAATAACATCAGGTTATAAGAAAATCAAATATGACGAAAAGGCGCGCGATAAATGTCTGGTTGAGATCGTTAAAGCTGTCGGCGATTGGAAGAAGAATAATTTGGTCAGGGTACAACTGCTTCCCGAAGGCATCCACAACGATCTACGACCATTACTGAATGATCAAGGACTATCTTGTCACTTCGTCATAAGAACTGGAAGTTTTAATACCGAAGAGAAACAAGCAAAGATAGAACGCATCACAGGCGGCTTATTTGTATATGTTCCGCAACTTGATTCTGATAGTTTTATTCAGATCAGTATTAGATATGGCAGTCAAGAATGGTGTTCGGATTACGAATCGCTTAATTCGTTTGGAATTCATTTGAGATGAGGT
>JBGTEI010000050.1:0-9366 GCA_041747875.1 Pyrinomonadaceae bacterium
ACGGGAAAAGGAATATTTGGTAAGGTAGACGGCAAAGAGATAAAGATCGGCAATCAAGACTTTGCACTTGGTAGCAGCGATTCTAATGCAATTGGAATTGAGCGGGCAGAAAAGCTTCAAACCGATGGGCAAACTGTTATGTTTATTTCGATCAACGATAAATTTGCCGGCCTGATCGGAGTTGCGGATTCGGTGAAAGATTCCGCAAAGTCAGCGATCGAGGAGCTTCACCGGCAAAATATCGAAGTGATAATGATGACCGGCGACAATATAAAAACCGCCGAAGCGGTTGCGAAAAAGCTAAATATCGACAAAATATTCGCCGATGTTCTGCCAGAACAAAAAGCGGAGAAAGTTAAAGAATTGCAAGCTCAGGGTAAGATCGTCGCAATGGCCGGTGACGGCGTTAATGACGCTCCCGCACTCACCCAGGCACACGTAGGAATTGCAATGGGAACGGGAACCGACGTGGCGATGGAGTCAGCCGACATCACTCTCTTAAAAGGAGATCTTCGAGGAATTCTAAAAGCGAAAAAGCTAAGCGAAGCAACTATGAGCAATATTCGCCAAAATCTGTTTTTTGCATTTATCTACAATCTTGTTGGAGTCCCGATCGCAGCAGGTGTGCTGTTTCCGTTCATCGGACTCTTGTTATCCCCGATGATCGCTAGTGCGGCGATGACATTTAGCTCGGTTTCGGTAATTCTCAATGCTCTGCGGCTTCGAAATATCAGACTAAACTGACAAAGTGGTTATCGTTTGGTTTTTGAATCGCAGCCGCAATCACTCCCGCAGGAAGATTTTGACGAGAATGACCTGGCTTTACGAAGCAGCGTAAAGCCAAGGTAACCTCCCGCGATCGTTAAGATAAGAATTGTAACTACAGTTTGAAAATTCATAATTTACTTCATTTCTTCAATGCCGTTTTTTCTTAGCAGATCACCGATCAATTCTCGCCATTCAACTTTTTCAGGAATTCCCGGCTTTCTTTTTCCAAAAAACAGCGCAATATCCTTGTCATGTTTGTTAAAGAGCTCGAGGCTCGTAACGATGCCGTCTTCTGTTGGCTTGCGAACCACAAATGCAGAGCCTACCTCATCCTGGTTGATGTGAAGATTAAATTTTTCATCCATTACATTAAACCACCCCCGCGCCTCCATTACATTTTCGACTTCACCGGTATGAATTTGAATAATTCCGTCGTTTCCAACAAAAACCATGATCGGAACCTTTCGATCGCGCGCTTCTTCAAGTACCCATTTAAAACTATCTGCCGAAACTTCACGCGAGTATTTCTCTTCTGCCAAACGCAGCGCCTGCTTACGTCCAACCCGGAATTTTCCCATCATCGGAAAAAAATCGTGTGTATCTTTCATTTCTGCCCACGCTTTTCGAAAGCCTTCTACATCGATCGCGGAATCAGGTTGATCTGCTCGTTTTGCGGATTTCGGCGTAACATTGATCGAAGTCGGCTGATCTGCAGCCTTAAATTTCTCTACGAGCTCCTCATAAGCATTGAGATCACTTTTATCAGTCAAATAAATTTTATGAACCGCCGTTCCATCCTGATCAAAGATCTGAATACTTCGCATCGGACCACGCGGATTTTCGACCGTCGCGGCAAAACCAAAGTGCCAGCATTTTGAGAAAATACGAAGATCGATGTCGGGATTTACGAACAATGCCATTCCATGGGGCAATTCCGTTTGAGCGTTTTCGTACACTCCTTTTCGTTCATGAACGATCTCATCATTTCGGGTAAGCGCCATCACGTAACCAAGCGTGTGGAGGTCGTGCATCAATTCCTTAAATTCAGGTTTCAACCGGACGACATTTTCACCAATTCCTGTCGCAAGCAATTCGGCTTCGCTAACGCCCAGTTGCAAAGCCGCATCGCGGATCCGGACCTTTGGGTTTTCGGCCATAAATTCATCATATTTTTCCTTCAAACTACCAATAGTTTCAGTTGCAGTTTGCATATTTTCACCTCTATATTTTTTAACTGTTCGCTCCAACAGTGAGCGCTTTTTCTTCAATAAAATCTTTCCCGATCGGTACGATCAAAGGGATCTCCCAATTCTTCGCGTGCTCTGTCACATAAACCTCGATTCCAAATGCAATTTTAATAATGTCCGGCGTCAAAATATCTTTTGGTCTTCCGAATGCAAATCGCTTCCCGCCCTTCAGGACGAGTATCTTATCCGCATACTGTGCAGCCAAATTAAGGTCATGCAGCACCGTGATAACCACCGTATCATTTTTTGAAAATTTTCTTGCCGTCTGGAGCGTCAAATGCTGGTGTGTGAGATCCAAACTCGAAGTAGGTTCATCAAGCAGTAAATACCGGGACCCTACTGACGGCTCATCCCAAATTTGCACCAAAACCCTGGCAAGTTGTACCCGCTGCCTTTCACCGCCTGAAAGCGTTGGATAAAATCTATCTGCCAGCTCTTCTGCTTCAACCAATTCAAGGGCAGCAAGTACGATCTCATGATCGCGGCGGGATTCTGAAAAAACCACATGCGGCGTCCGTCCTAAAAGTGTAACTTCCCTTACACGAAAAGGAAAATTAATGGCAAAACTCTGCGGCAGAACACCTCGCACTTTAGATATCTCGTCTATTTTCCATTTTTCGATGTTCTTGTTATCAAATTCTATCACTCCGCCGGTTCGTCTAATTTCTCCACTTAGTGTTTTTAACAAAGTACTTTTACCGGCACCATTCGCTCCGAGTACAGCCAGTACCTCACCCGATCTCGCCTCGAAGGAAACGCTATCCACCAGTTTCCTTTCGGCCGCAATAACAGAAATGTTTTTTACGCTAATGCTCATTCTGTTTCCTCAACAAAAGCCATAGAAAGAAAGGCGAACCGATCGCCGCAGTTATTACTCCGATCGGCATCTCCGCGGGAGCTACTATCGTTCTACTGATCCAGTCTGCCCCGATAAGAAGCCCCGCTCCAAGAAGTATAGAAGCAGGCAAAAGTATTTTGTGGTCAACGCCGATCATCAGACGCAAAAGATGGGGTACCACCAATCCAACGAAGCCGATAATTCCTGTTAATGAAACGCTTGCCCCAACTGTCAACGCAACGATCACTATTATTCTTCGTTTCAGTTTATCGACATCGATACCTAGATGATACGCTTCTGAATCGCCGAGTAAAAGCGCGTTCATTTGACGCGACAAATTCCGAAGTAAAAATAGGGGTAAAATGATCAAAGGCCCTATCACCGCCAAACTCTTCCACGTCGCGCCGCCCAAACTTCCGAGAAGCCAAAATGTGATATTTCGCAGCTGGGCATCGTCTGCGAGATAAGTCATAAGACCAATCCCCGCACCAGCCAATGCATTTAATGCGATCCCGGCAAGCAAGACGGTTGCGGTATCGACACTGCCTCGTTTCTTTCCAATCTGATAGACGAGTAATATTGCTGCGATCCCACCGACAAATGCGGCAACCGGAAGTGCAAAGACTTTATATTGGTCAACAATTCCAAATGCTAACTTCTCGCCCAAAACGATCGCACCAACCGCAAAAAGAGCTGCACCGCTTGAAATACCAAGCAAGTTTGGTTCGGCAAGCGGATTCCGAAATAGTCCCTGCAGCAACGTACCGGAAACCGCAAGGCTCGCCCCGACAAGCAGCCCAAGAAGTACGCGCGGCAGCCGGATCGCCCACAATACCGATTCCTGCTGTGTTTCATACGGAATCCCAAAATCGAGACCGATCTTTCCGGCAATGATACTTATGATCTGACGAGGCGAGATAGAGACCGCACCGTCGCCGATCCCCACCAAGATCAGCCCTGCTACAAATATCGACAGCGTGGCCAGGATGATATTTCGTCGGTTAAATAAATTCGGATTAGACGCTGCTATCCTTCGCGCCGAAAATTTCGACTTCGCACTTTCGCGTTCGATTTCCGATGCGTGTGTCAGCGCAGTTTCCCGCATAATTCGTTTACCGCTATTCCGAGCCTTGGACTAAACCCTAAAAGAAGAAGATCATCCATCGTTATGATCCTTCCCGTTTTACCCGCAGGTGTTTCACTGATTCCAGGCATTTTTAGTAAACCCTCTTTTCCGCCAATACTGGCAAGGCTCCTTTCAGGCATTAAAATAAAATCCGGCGCGGTCGAAACTATCGTCTCGGCTGTCATTGGTTTGTAATCTTCAAATTCCGAAATCACGTTTAAACCGCCGGCGAGTTTGATCATTTCATCACCCGCAGTTTTAATCCCGGCGACATTTACAACCGCCGCTCCGCGTGCGTGAATAAACAAAACCTTTGGTTTTGATGCCCGTGCTTCTACGCATTCTTTAGCCTTTGCAAGATCTGATTCGAGCGTTTTAACAAGTTCCTCGCCTCTTTCAACTCGATCCAAAACCTGTGCGATCTGTCTTATCTGATTTTTTGCACCGTCAACCGAATTATCATTCGATACTTTTTCGAGTATTACGCCTGCATTTTCGATCTGTTCAAGGGCCGTCGGATTCCCGGCAAGGGACGTTGTGAGAACGAGATTCGGCTTCAATGACAAAACCCCCTCAGGTGAAAGCTGCCTCTGATAACCAACCTGTGGAAGTTTTGTCGCCTTTTTGGGATAAATACTTGACGTGTCCGTGCCGACGATTTCGTTCTCAGCCCCCAGTGCATAGGCAGTTTCCGTAACGGACCCTCCAACGGTCACGACCTTCTTTTGTCCCTTGTCCGCCGTTTCTTCAGTATTTGCCGAACACGATGCGAATATACAGACAAAAATTGCGAGAATAATAACGAGCACCGTTGACATGGACCGATCGGGCGCCTGTATCAAATTATTTCTCATATTTCCCTTTTTTATCCTGTAAAGGAGTCCACGAAATTCTTCCGGCGAAAGCATTTTTCTCGAGTTTCTTGTCTCCACTCAGATATCACCATAGTCACAAACATATATGCGCTTTTCCAATACTTCATAGTCTTCGTTTTTCTTCTTCGGCGATGAATCTAGCGGCATAATTTTAAGTATTTAAATTCAAGAGAGAAGCGGTGATAACTATCTTGTAATTTCCAAGCACACCTCGACGAAAGTTCGAATTCTATGATCCCATCAATTTATTGTTTCGCTAAAGACTACATCGTCGGGCACGGTCTATCCGTATATCTTTTTCTGATATTCAATCGGCGAAACCCGAATTTTTAACGTACCGCCCCATCTGTTCTACTTATTGTGAAATTCGATCGTCGTACCAGCGACAAACGATCTACCGCGTGCGGGCGCGAAAACAAATTGCTCGTTGTAATAACGATCAAATACATTTTTCACACCCGCGTTGACGCTTAAACGATAAGTTTCATGTCGGAAAGTGTATCCGCCACCGATATCGCTTACGGTAAAACCAGGCTCTGCACCGCCGTTGCTTATGAGAAACGACGCGGAGAGTCTGTCCTGCTTGTTAACGATCCGGGTCGACCAGTCTGCATAAAATCGATTCGATTCATTTTGCCAACGTAGACTCAGAAACGATTTGAGCGGCGTTATCGTGTTTAATGGTTGATCGCTATCAAGATTATCGCCTCTTAAGTAAGTAAAATTTCCGCTAGGCGTAATAAAGCCTTTCCGAATCTTTAACGGCATTTCAAATTCCGCTTCCACACCCTGGATTCTGGCGCGTGAAATATTTTGAGTCTGGTACAGGCCGCCGGCACTATTTAAAAACGCGACTCCGTTATCGTCAAAAAGTTGAACAGATGACAAGAAATTCTTATATGTATTGTTGAAATAGGTGACCGAGCCGGCAAATTTCGAGGTAACAAACTTAACGCTGGTATCGATATTTATTCCGCTTTCCGGTTTTAGATTCGGATTAGCGACTAAAAAACCACCGATCGAACCGGCCCCTGTGAAAAACCTTTCAAACAAGTTTGCCACACGATATGAACGTCCGATCCTACCAGTGAAACTAACATCTTCAGTTGCTTTGAAAACTACGCCGAAGTCACCGGTTAAAGTGGTTTCATTAACATTGAGTCCAGCGTCAAAGTCAGTAAGACCCAAACCGTCAATTTCTGCGGGCGTGAGTTCCAGTGAAACAACTGCGGGAAGTGAAAATCCAGTCGTTGGCTCTGAGCGCGAAGTAACTCTTTCTGCACGAATACCGCCGACGAATTTCAACCTATCGGACGCCTGATATTGGTCTTGAGCAAAAAACGCGAAGCTTCCGAATTTAGAATTTGGAACGCTCGGGGAAAAATCTTCGGTTCTGACAAGAACAGGTGGAAAAACTGCATAGTTTCCAGTGAAAACTTCCAAATAACGATCGTCACTATTCTCGTCCCGGAAAAAACTCACACCCGCCGTCAGAAAATTCTTCATCCCTAAAATCCAGTTTGATTGAAAATCAAAACCTACAGATCGTGTATCCGTTACTGTTTCGCTAAATTGATATTCACCGGGGAAAAATGGAGGTGCTGCAGGTACGTCTAAAATATTTGAAAAATTTCGCTTTTGCGTTTGATAGTATGCACTTGCCGTAATGTTTGCGAGATATTTATTGATATTTCTAATTTCGTAACGCCCCGAAAACTTATCGCGATCCGAATATGGGAAAAATCCGTTAAATACTCCTGCCAGTGTTGGCGAACCTATATTTCCTGCACGTCTTCGTTCGTAGTTCAACTTAAGATCGTTGTTATCGTCAAAGAAAAATCTGGTGGTAAGCTGAGTGTTGCTGCCGTGTGACTGAGAATTCAAAACTTCGCCGTCAGCGTTAACGCCGTCGATCTGATTGCCGTTTGGATCACCCGAAAAATAATTCGCATAGCGTTCGAGCGATTGAGCCAATCTAAATGAAAAGGACTTACTCGAACCATCTATTGCTAAGTTTCCCCTTCTTCCGGATTCATTCGAGCTTACGTATCCGTTAAAGACCGCGCCGAAGCGAAATCCGACTTCGCGGTTTCGGGATGCATCTTTGGTAATGATATTTACTGTTCCGGCAAGAGCATCCGTTCCGTAAAGCACGGAACCGCTGCCGCGAACAACTTCGAGTGTTTCGATCTGTTCGGTTTCGATCAACCCGGGCTCAATTCCGGACTGCCCGGTTGACGTGCGCGCATTATTTAGGCGTTCTCCATCAACGAGAATGAGGACACGATTACTATCCAATCCGCGAATCCGGGGTCTGACCTGAAACGCCCCTTCATTGACGGTTGAAGTTCCTGGCAATGTACGAAAGATATCGCTAATCGTGTTCAGATTCTTCTGCTCGATCTCATCGCGATCAATGACCGATACCGGAACTGCGGTATCGATCGTCGAGATCTGTGTTCGGGTTGCAGTTACCGTTACTTTTTCATTTATATTTCCAACGGATAATTGGAGCTTGATATCTGTAGAAGATCCAGGAATTGAAATTTCTCGGCTCGTAAACGAAAATCCTTCGGCGTCTGCTTTTATCACATAGTTACCAACAGGTAATTCTCTAAAACTAAAACTTCCCGTTCCGTCAGTTTGTGTTTTGACTTCCTTCCCGGTTTGCTTATTCCTTAATGTTACTTTTGCGCCGGAAACTGCCGCTCCATTCGTATCCATCACCTCACCATTTGTCTCATCTGTTTGTCCGGAAACAGAAATTGTCAACACCAATACCAGCGAAACTAATCCAAATAATCCGAAATTTCTAAACATATTATTCCTCTTCAAATTACCCCAACGTCACCGTTACCTACTTCTATGAACGCTTTTATTAAAGGAGCGAATTCATTTTTTCGGATAAACTTCGCATTTGTGGTGAAATTGAAAGTCGTTTTCATTAAGAGGATAATACGGAGGTTAAAAAGAGATGTCAAGAGAGGTCCTTGATAATCTTTTATGTTTTGAGATTTGTATAGATCCTGAAGATTTCTACCTAGAAATCGGAAATAAGCTGGGCCGCCAAAAGAGGGAGTGTTAATTCATGATGTCCGGTGATCGCAAACCCCTTCCCCGCCCCATTTGCGGTTGGTCGGCGGACAACATTCGCATTTGGTCGATAGTGCTGGATAAAGTCAAAATTCGCGGTTGTTATGTTGTTTATCTGAAAACCAAGATTTCTGTTGACCGTGATCGCCTTAAGGAAGATCTCAGGCAGAGTTACCGCCGATCCATAGTTGAGGTAAACACCGCCATCATTCATATTTCTGACCAGTGAGCAAAAGAGCTTGAAATCCAGATGCGAAGATTCACCAAGATCTGCACCGCTTGCGGATGGATGAAAATGTCCGATATCTGCACCGATCGTTAAATGTGCAGTCAGAGGAATTTTCTTTTCGTAAGCTTTATAAAGAACTGAATATTTCTTATAAGCAGGATCTAGTTCGAACACCCCCCTGGACATTGCTTCACCAAGTCCGATCTCATCTGCCCGGCCGTTTTTCGCTGCTTTATTTAACAATTCACCTGTTTCTTTTGCTGCACCAAAATCTCCGGCGCCAAGCGTCGAATCAACATCTTCACTCGTAAAACCAACCAATGCTATTTCGGTGTCGTGAACCAGAACAGAGCCATTTACCGCGATCGCAGTCAGAAATCCGCGTTCCATAAGATCGATCAATATCGGTGAAAGCCCTGTTTTTATTACGTGGCCGCCTATGCCCCAAATGATCGGCTTTTTAAGTTCTTTGGCCCTTCGGATGCGTGACGCAAGTTCGCGAATAGACTTTACCGCAAGAATGTTGGGAAGTTTAAGTAGGAATTCGGCGATCGAATCGCCTTCTTTCGGAGGTCTGGAAAAGGCCGAAACCTCGACTTTGCTCGGTCTGGACTCCAAATCGTAAGTTTTGATGTTATCAAACTCCGTAGGTTCGAGATCTTTATATATCGACATAGGGCTATGTTTTTATGGTAAACGGGCTAAAGTTAGTTTCCTCGTCAAAGTAATCCTCATCTTCAGCTTTTTTTAACGCTGCAACGATCTTATATGTGAATGGCGTGGCAAGAACTTCCCATAATACCTTGAGAAAATAATTTCCTATCAAAACGCTGATGATCTGCGCGTCAGACCAAATTCCGTAAAACGCGATCGGATAAAAGACTATAGAATCTACGGCCTCGCCGGCAAATGTTGATCCGATAGTTCTCGACCAAAGCCATTTTCCCTTTGTATAGATCTTCATCTTTGCCAGTACAAAAGAATTCGAAAACTCTCCGAGCCAAAATGCCAACATTGAAGCAAGGACAATACGCGGTGTTTGTCCAAAAATCGCCTCGATCGCTGCCTGTTTTGCCGGCTCCGAACCCTAGCGGAACGCCGATAATTTCGACGCGGCCGCGATTTTCCGAAATTTCGCTCATCATTAATGTCTAATCATGCCTATATTTACGCCTGCAGGTAATTTATGT
>JBGTEI010000051.1:0-9809 GCA_041747875.1 Pyrinomonadaceae bacterium
ACGGCACAAAGGACGACGCGTGCTTTTATAGTGCTCAATGTGTGGTAACCGGCTATACCAACAGTAGTGAGGTCGACGACAATTTCGAGCGCGAAATTGTGATCACAGATATTGCCGAGCCCGGTTTTACCGCGATACGAAAAAAACGTATTGACGTAAAGGTTAGATACTTTGTTGGACAACTTCTTCGGGAAGAGACTTTTTCTACCGTTATCGCTGACCTCCCCTTTTACAATTAAATGAACATAGAAAAACACACTGGCAGCTGCGACGTAAGCGGACGTTTTGGGAGCGAATCAGGATTTTCGCTGGTTGAAGCGATAATTACGGTTGCGATATTTCTGATGGTTTTGGCGGCAATATTTGGTGTTATGCGTGCCGGAAATATAATGCAGAATTCGGTTTCAGACCGTTCTGAAGTCACCTCAAATGCCCGAACGGCGATCAATTATATCGGAAGAGAAACCGTAAATGCCGGACTTGGATATTCCCGAACCGGAGCAGTTGTACCTGATGATCTCGCATTTGACCTCTTCAAAATTCCAATGGATGCCGGAACGGCGCGGGACTTATTTACCGGAGTGCTTGCCGGAAATAATATAAGCGCCAGCTCACTTTCTGTAAACGGCCAGAAAAATGACATCGTTGCATTTATTTCGCGGGACATGGAATTTAACGGCGGCGAGCCGGTGATAATTACCGGGCAGTCTACGATGCCCGTCGTTCCCATCATAAGTCCTACCGGCGATAACGTATTGACGACGTCACTTGTTTGTTCAAGTTGTAAAGTATTCGACCTCTATACCATCGAATCGGCGGATGGCAATCAAGCGCTCGCTATAGCGACCGGAGTCTCTGCACTTGGTATATCTATAAAAGATGGTGATCCTCTCGGACTCAATCGTAAATCTACCGGTCCGCCACCAAAGCGAAGTATTTTAACCAAATGCATGACGGGTTCACCCAATAATTGTTTCAATTACTTCCCACATGCAACCGCAAAACGAGTATTTTTGACGAGTTTCAGCGTCGATTCTGAAGGAACTCTGATTCGAACAACATACGGTAATAACACCGGAGCAAGCGCGGCCGAACAGATCCAAATTCATCCGCTGGCGTACGGTGTCCAAAACTTTCAGGTAAGGTACTTGATGCAGGACGGAAGTCTGATGGACGACCCATCTTCCGGTAATTCAAACCAAATGAAGATGAACGAAGTAGTTCAGGTGGAGATCAGTATTACATTGAGATCCGAAACAAGTCTTAACGGCGTTACTAGTACTCAGCTGATCAACGTTGATTCAACCTTTAGTACGCGAAATCTTAGGTACGATTTCGAATAAGCAATAGGTCCGGTGTGAATTTGAAATGAAAACTAGAAGAAAAACTTTGGCTGAATTGCCAACAAAAGAAATTAGCGGATCGAAGCGCGACGGCCAACGCGGCGCTGCTCTTGTCGTTGCGCTTATGGTACTGGTTCTTTTAATGGGCTTTGTTGCACTCGCGATATCAAAGACATCGACCGAAACGATCATTACCAACAATGATATATCCGAATCTCAAACTTACGCGGCGAGTGAAGCTGCGCTCGAAAACACGACGAGGGATTTTGCTGACCTATTTGAGACAAAACTGGTTCCAAGCGATCAAGACGTCTCCAACGTAAAACTCGGGGTGCCCGCGGGATTTGCCGATTACAGTTTTCTCAATGACATTACAAAGACAAATGCCAGCCGGTCAATAGTAATGACAGGCGGAAATTACGGCGGCCTAACTGCCATTCGAGACTCGTGGGAAATAAGAACGTTCGCAACAAACATGGCAACCGATGTAAAGGTCGAAGTAAAGCGACGTTTTTATAGCGATCGCATCCCGATATTCCAATTTGGTGCCTTTTTTGAAGATGATCTTGAATTAAATCGGCCACCTTTGTTTTCTTTTGGCGGGAGAATTCACAGTAATGGAAATCTCTTTATTACCGCTTCCAGTCGCTACGGTATTTATTTGAATTCAAAAGTGACGGCGGCCGGTGAGATCGTAAATGATATCTGGAAACCCGGTACCGCTTTGCTTGCAGGCGAGGATGACAAAGGTAAGGTCTTCGTCAACGATGCCTCGTCAAATTCTCAAGAATTATTAACGGGTCAGGCAAGCGTTAAGTGCGTCGGTGGCTCAGGTCCGAATGTTTTCGCGTCAAACCCGAATTTACCTCCATGCAGCAAGAATCCGGATTGGAATACTCAAAAGGCAAAATTTCAGGGAAATCTTGAGAGTAATGTTGCGCCGCTAAATCTTCCATTGGCGAAGCTCAATTTGGATATGGTAAATCTTTTCAAACGCGGCAAAAATGTCGGCGATTTGGCAAATATCGGCGGAACGGTATCAGCCGTTACTTCAGCAACACAAGATCAACTTGTAACCACGAAAGAACGTTTTGCAAACAAGGCAGGACTGCGCGTTTCTTTATCTGATTCACAAAAGAAACTTCCCGGTTGTGCATCTGTAGTCGTAGGACAACCCTGCGGTGTAAGACTTGACGGTGCTTTAGGAACATCGATCGGATACAAGCCGCTTCCAATGACTGACGCTTATCAGGCTACTTCACTAAATGCTACACGAATGGCGGTTAGTGGTCGTGAAATTTGGATCAAGATCGAAACGGTTTCCTTTGGAATAAGTGATACCGCGCCTCAGACAAAAGATATTACTCAGGATATTCTTAGTCTTGGAATAACGGAAAGAGCACCGATCAGCGCTGACCTGGCTATTTCCGGCTATTCAGCCAACGCAGATTCGCGCTCAATAATAAAACTCCAAAGATTTGCCATGCCGGGGCCAAACATCCCGGATTCGGGTACGACATCCTATACGACAAACTATTCGCTAAATGGAATATCCCAGAATCTGGTCGTCAGATATAAAGATGTCACAAGTAATCCTACTTCAGGTTGTTTGACCATGATCCCGGTTTGCACTCCGCAAGACGTCTTCGCATCGCCGTATCCAAATGCGAAAGCAGGATCGAATGCAACGTCAGCCAATGAAGATGCTGCACATCTCAAATGGGCTGACATTAAAGGAAGCGGCTACAAATTTGCGATCGTGCCTTTCCCGATAAATCTTTACGATGCAAGGGAAGGACGTCCAAATGACGTAGTAAGCGAAGCAAACAGCGCCTTTGGAACTACAAATGTTCCGGCAGCAGGCGTAATGAGTCTTGTAGATATTGATGTCGCTAACCTCCGTCGATTCTTAAACGGAGATTTTAACGGAACTCTGCCGACCACTACTCCATTTGCTGTCGCAAAGGGCAGTTCGCTGCGAAATACAGATGTTCCCGAAGTTGCCGGATGGGTATTGTCCTTTTCTGATCGACGCGGTGACTACGATTTTGACGGTGAGTACGACATGGAGGACATTTTTCCGGATGGCGTCTTGCAGTTTAATGAGGATATCAATCAAAACGGAATCTTGGATACCGACTATCTAAATGAAGCTCCGCAATACTCACAAGCCATACCCCGTGGACAAGCTGCGACAGCCGATCACAGCTACTACAGGCGTGGTGTTCGTCTAATAAATGGTTCCGTGGTTCCCGGAAAGTACGACACTGCTGTACCGGAAAATACAAAAGGTTTTACCGTAGCCTCGGAAAATGGAGCTTATGTAAAGGGAAATTATAACGCGACCGGAGCGGGCATAAGCACGACCTCGGCCCCTACAGCTCCGGAAAATTATATTCCGAATAATACCGCAAATCATATTCCTGCTGCGGTAACCGGCGATGCTGTAACCATTCTTTCAAACAGTTGGACGGATGCTAACAGCTTTGTCAGTCCTTTTTCTTCTGCCGGCCGAAAAGCATCTGACACTATCGTCAGATTCGCGATGATCGCCGGAGATCCTGTAACGGGGAGCAATTCCATTTCTTACCAGCCTAGCAATTTCGGTCAACTTAATCTCGGAATACACAATTTCAAAAAACTTCTGGAAAGCTGGTCGGGAGCAAGGTTAAATTACTCCGGCTCGCTTATAAACTTATTTAACTCGCGAAACAGCAATGGATTTACAAAGTGCTGCAACATGGTTTATGTTCCGCCGACGCGGGATTGGACATTTGATACTACGTTTCTTGACGCGAATCGACTCCCGCCCGGAACGCCTTATATCTATTCGATTTCCTTTACAGGATTTGAGCGGGCGACTGACTAATTTTAATATACTAATAATTAACCGGCGCAAGCATTTAATGGCTTGCGCTTTTTTATTGCGTTCCGTCAACATTCAACTTGCACAAACCACTTGGGAAAAGCTACCGTTAAACATAAGTGGAAATTTTATCCGAACAACTTCTTGATGCCCATGGCCGGCAGATCCGGGATCTGCGGATCAGTTTAACTGATCGCTGCAATTTTCGATGTTTTTATTGCCTTCCGAATGGCGAACCGCCTCTCGCCCGAAAAGATACGATATTGTCCTTTGAAGAGATCGTAGAAGTTAGTGAGATTTTTGTTTCGCTCGGCATCGAGAAAATCAGATTGACCGGCGGTGAACCACTGATCCGGAAAGACGTTGAAAAGCTCGTTTCAAAAATTTCAACTCTGAAACCGAACCTCAAAGATCTCGCGCTTACAACAAACGGTCACACCCTGAAGAATCGCGCGTCTGATCTGGTAGAAGCCGGTCTCGATCGAATTACGATCTCGCTCGATTCTCTAAAGCCTGAAAATTTTAAACGAATTACCGGCGTAGATAAGCTGGAAATGGTTTTGGAAGCGATAGAAGCCGCAAAAAGAGCGAAACTAGATCCGGTAAAAATTAACGCTGTAATTGTCCGTAATTATAACGACGATGAGATCGTCGATTTTGCGCGGTTTGCGCGTAAGCATGATCTATCAATGCGTTTTATTGAATTTATGCCGCTTGATTCAGGACATGAATGGAAACGTGAAATGGTAGTATCCGGAAAAGAAATTCTCGACACGGTCCAAGAGGTTTTTCCGCTTAAGAAAAAAAGCGAAACTCGCGGAACCGAAACTGCCTGGAAATACGGATTTGAAGATGGAGGATCGGGCGAGATCGGAATAATTGCGCCCGTTACGCAAATGTTTTGCGGTGCCTGCTCAAGGATCCGCTTGACCGCCGACGGGCAAATTCGCACGTGCCTGTTTTCAACAAAGGAACATAATTTACGTGATGTTTTGCGCGGCGGCGTAAGCCGTTCTCAAATCGTTGATTTTATTAAAGAAGTTACCCTTACAAAAGAAGCGAGTCATCAAATAAACGACAAAGAATTTGTTCAGCCCTCACGAACAATGAGCTTTATCGGCGGATAAGCAAAATCTCCTTGAAAAAGTCTTGACACTACTTGTTCAAAAGTGTTTAACTTATAGAGGTTATTATGCTTTCCTGATCTTACTCCGCATTCCTTCCCCGCAAGATGTACTTCCAAAAAAACTTCCTAATATCCCTCTATATCACACTATTCGTCCTTTGCTTTGCCGGCGGCCAAAGTGTCTTCGGTCAGTATCATTTCGATAGCTGGACTACGGATAATGGCCTTCCGCAAAATGGAGTCCGCGAGATCACTCAGACGCCGGACGGCTATCTGTGGTTTACGACTTTTGACGGATTGGTGCGATTTGACGGCGTTCGTTTTACAACCTTCGCTAAAGGTAATACGAAAGGAATAATCAACAATCGTTTTTCCAGCATCGCGAGCGAAAAAGACGGAACCATATACGCCAGTACTCATGACGACGGCGTATTGACGGTCCTAAAAAATGGTGTCTTCAATTCGTATTCCTCAAGAGATGTCCCGGGTGATTACGTCAGACTTATGAGGCCTGACGAAAACGGCGAAATGCGGTTTTATATTTATAAAAATACCCCTTTAACAGACAGCTGGTACTACTTGCGAAACGGTAAATTTGTCTTCTCCGGGAATATCGAAAAAGAGAACGTAGAAGTAACGTATAAAGGCAGATCCGGTACTTCATGGACCGTCAAAAAAGGCGAGATCATTGCGGTCAGAAATGGAAAGCGAACGGTTTACGAAAACCCTCTCGAGAAATTTGATATTACGCTCGAGCTTTTTGAAGATCGCAGAGGTGCGCTTTGGATAGGTTCAGATTCCCTGATTCGAATCGAGGAAGGAAGGGTTGAAAATATTTCCGAAGTACAGGAATTCCCGCGCGATGCTCAATCTCATTCCTTTTGGGAAGAATCTGATGGAAGCCTTTGGTTTGCAAACGGCGGTCCTGCGGGTCCGGGAGTCGGACTTGTACAATACATTGATGGAGAATTCAGACGATATGGAAACGACGTAGGACTGACTGACGCGAGTATTCTAAACGTATTCAGAGACAGAGAAGGAACCACCTGGCTTGCAACGAATAAAGGTCTTAATCGTTTGCGCCGGGACGTAATCACTTCCTACAGCGTGATTGACGGGCTAAATCATTCTGAAGTTTACCCGGTTTTTCGCGACAGTAAAAATGCGATCTGGATCGGTACAGTAAAAGGATTGAGCATCTACCGTGATAACAGATTCGAAGACGTATATCCCGTGCAAACGCGGCACGACGTTTCCCAGCATACCCGTTGGCAAAAGGGGAAAATGTCTGTTCAGTCAATATTTGAGGATTCCAAAGGCAAAATGTGGATCGGGGTAAACGGCGGTTTATTTACTGTCGAAAACGGCCGAACCGCAATGTTGCCCGAATCTGAGGGGCATCATGTTACGTCAATCTACGAAGACGGGGATGGCAAGATATGGACAGGAAGTGATAAAGGTATCCTCCGGATAAAAGATGAAAAGGTAGAAGCATTTTATACGGTAAAAGATGGATTGCCGAACAAGTCGATCACAGTGATACGCAAAGATTCAAAAGGACGACTGTGGTTTGGAGGACTCGGAGGACTTTCTGAATACAAAAACGGCAAGTTTATAAATTACACAACCAGTAATGGATTAACGGGTAACTACGTAAGAACGATTTATGAAGATGCTGATGGTGTCCTTTGGATCGGAACTTACGATGAAGGTCTGAGCAGACTAAAAGACGGAAAATTTGAAAACTTTAAAGCAAAAGACGGTTTGCACAACAATGGCGTATTTGCGATCGAGGAAGACGAAAGCGGAAATTTCTGGATCAGTTCTAACAATGGGATCTATCGCGTAAAGCGTTCGCAGCTAAACGATTTCGCCGATAAGAAAATAACCAGAATTAACAGCATCGCCTACGGCAAACAAGACGGCATGCTAAACAGTGAATGCAACGGCGGACGACAGCCGGCAAGCCTTAAAACCGAGGAAGGAAAGATCTGGTTTCCAACTCAAAATGGTGTGGTTGTCGTCGATCCTTCGCGCGAAATGAAAAATTCACTTCCACCGTCTGTAATTATCGAATCGGCAACGGTTGAGAGAAAGCCGATAGATATCAGCAGAGGTTTGTCGATCGGTGCCGGACGGAAAAATGTAGAGATCACATACACCGGCGTAAGTTTAATAAAATCTGAGCAGATCCGGTTCAAATACAAGCTCGATGGTCATGATACTGACTGGGTCGATGCAGATACCAAACGTAAGGCATATTATTCGTATTTGCCGCCTGGTAAATATCAATTTCGCGTCAAAGCGGCAAACAGTGACGGTATCTGGAATGAACAAGGAACGTCGCTCGCAATTGAGCTCGAACCATTTTTTTATGAGACGACCGGCTTTCTGCTTCTCTGCTTTGCAATTGGGGCGTTAATTCTTTTCGTTGTTTGGAAGATCAGTGTTCATCAACTGGAAACACGTGAGCGGCGTCTGGCAAGACTTGTCGACGAAAAAACCCATGAACTCGAGAAGGCAAACGAGGTGCTTCAAGATCTCGCTAATTCTGACGGTCTGACATCGATCGGAAACCGCCGCCGTTTCGAAGAATTTCTTTCGGATGAATGGCATCGAGCGGCTCGATTTAAAACGGAAATTTCACTGATCCTGCTTGATATTGATCACTTCAAACTCTTTAATGACACGTATGGACATCTAAAAGGAGATGAATCTCTAAAACAGGTTGCGGACGCTTTGCGGCGGACCATCCACCGTCCGACCGATCTTGTTGCCCGATTTGGCGGGGAAGAGTTTGCGATAGTATTAGGCGGGACAAACGCTGAGGGAGCAATGACGATCGCGACAGAAGCGATTCACAATATTAATCAGCTGAATATTACCCACGATGCGTCTCAAACCAGCGACCGTTTGACCGTAAGCGTCGGGATCGCGACAACCTTTGTCGAACTTGCGATGGTTGAAGATGAACTTGTAAGATCTGCGGATGAAGCCCTTTACGACGCGAAGGAACAAGGACGAAATCAGGTCGTTTTGTATGATCATACAAGTATCGTAAATATTCCGGCGGCTTCCGGTGTAAGGCCGCAAATACTCGTCAAACCCCAGTAATCATCACATTTCAGATTCGTTTTCAATAAACACACTGCCGACAATTTGTTTGCAGTGTGTTTCCTTTTTGCGAAAAGATGATGTCATTCGGTCCGAATTATTTGCGCTCGATCTACATAAACCTTCTTTAAATTGCTGTTGCAAAAAAATACCGGAGCTTTGGGATCCCCGGTTTTTCGGCAGGGATTTGTTCCGGTTATCGCAACGCCCGCTTTGTAATTTGCGCAAAATCATAGATAATACTGGGTTTTAAGACGAACGAATCATCGTAAACACCTACAAACAAAGAGAGGATTTTTAACGCAGAAATTATTCTGGTTCTTATGATCAGGATCACTGCAATTGCGGGTAACACAGCTTTTACATCAGACGTGCAGAAACGCAATAAAATACTTTCCCGTTTTAGCTCACGATGCTTTCAAGAATCAGTACTTTGTTCTGAAAGATCCTTATCGTTAGGCAGGTTAGACAGACGGTGACTCTTTAGTCAGCTTTAATAGAGTAATTTTTTTTATCAACATAGGTGGTTTTTAATGGAATCTACAATTCTTTATCTTATCCCTGCATTGGGGATCTTTGGTTTGATAGTAATGGCGGTTCAATCTTCGTGGGTCAGCAAACAGGAGACCGGCGAAAAAAACATGGTCGAACTTTCAAACTATATCGCCGAAGGTGCGATGGCGTTTTTGAAAGCTGAATGGAAAGTTTTGGCTATTTTCGCGTTCTTTGCGTCAATTATTTTGGCCTGGTCAGGAACGCTGGTCGAAACATCATCGCCATTTATTGCCGTGTCATTTCTGATCGGTGCGGTTTTTAGTGCGACTGCCGGTTATATCGGAATGAACATTGCGACAAAAGCGAATGTCAGAACGACTCAGGCGGCACGAACGAGTTTGAAAGGAGCTCTAAAAGTTGCTTTTACAGGCGGAACTGTAATGGGACTCGGCGTTGCCGGACTCGCGGTATTGGGTTTGGGTTCTTTATTTATCGTTTTTTATAACGTCTATGTTGTCAGCACAGGCGGGTCGGTTAACGGACCTGCGATGGAAACGGCTATCGAAGTGCTTGCAGGTTTCTCGTTAGGTGCGGAATCGATCGCGCTTTTTGCAAGAGTCGGCGGCGGCATTTATACAAAAGCAGCGGATGTCGGAGCAGATCTTGTTGGTAAAGTTGAAGCAGGTATTCCTGAAGATGATGTAAGAAACCCGGCGACGATCGCGGATAACGTTGGCGACAACGTTGGCGACGTAGCAGGAATGGGAGCTGATCTTTTTGGTTCATATGTTGCGACGATATTGGCAACAATGGTTTTGGGCCGTGAGATCATTGCGACGGGCGACAATTTCGGCGGACTTTCCCC
>JBGTEI010000052.1:0-1729 GCA_041747875.1 Pyrinomonadaceae bacterium
AGCGAACCAATAAGAATTCTCAGAAGATATTGGACTGACGCCGCCGGCAAGATCCTAGAACCGACGTTTCCGTCTGACAATCCAATAAAGAAGATAGATTATGTATTTTACCGGCCGGCAAAGAGTTGGGAAGTAGTTGAAAATAAAGTGATCTGCGACGCTGTCGCTTCTGATCATTGCGCGGTGCTGACGGTGCTAAGATTGATATAGTGTCTGGAGTGAAAAATTGTTGAGGCTGTTTGAAAAGACTTATTTCGCAGATTTTGTCGTCGAAGATGACCAACAATATAGCGTAGCGAGAATCGCTACGTCCGATTCATAGAGTAGTCCCGTCGCCTAAGGTGACGAACATAAACATTGATTGTGCGACCCTTACAGGGTCGAAACGAATGATTATCAAATTCGTAGGGTTTCACCCTACGCTTTATTGTTCGTCGCCGCTGGCGACAAGATGCGTGATTTTCAAAGTTGAAGCGAATTTCAGACGACCTCCGGTTCACTTAATAAGAATGTCGTGTTTTCGGGCTAATTCATAACATTTATCGAAAAGCCGTTTGAACATATTATCCTCATACTTCCTTTTGTGTTCTTCCCAAGAATGGTTGAAACGCCATCCGTAAAGATTTAAATCTAAGCTTAGATGTATCGCCTTTTATCGGCGGAAAATTGATAGGCGGGCGTATTGCGGGTATGATTTCAAATAAGTCCGGTGAAGCCGGAGATGTTTGCCTTGGTTATCTATTTCATTCCCTGACAGAGCCGGAAGAATTCCGTACCGGGCTCGTCACATCGAAAATTCCGATTCTTTTTTAAAGGATGATCACGATCCGATTGGAAAGCCGGGAAAGCTTTCAGAAAATGATGTTTCGAAAGCTATATAGATTTGTTGGAGCCCCGATGGCGATCAGCCGCAAAAAAGCAATTCTGGACATACATGCGTTTACCCCAGCAAAGAAAAATTCGACGTAGCCGACCCTCACTAAATCTTCTCGGTCTGATTTTGGGAACGGTATTGATTACGCTAACGGTGGCGTGCGGTTCAGGTTTACCGGAATTGCGTCCCGGATATTTCGAGAAGCCGACATCGGAGGAAAGGCACGGGCGGATCTCAGAAAAGGTGTATAAGTTTTACAATGGTCCGAGCACAATTTCTTATAAGATCCTTGAAGTAGATGGTACTGCGGTTAGAATTCCGCAGGGATTTGTAAAGACCACGAGCTACAGCAAAGCAGACGGGATCGATGCAGTCGCTTTTACGGTACACGGAAAGCCAAAAGTGGCCGGACATTATATTTTACAGGTCAAGGATAATGATAAACAGCATCTGATCAGGCTGTGCGATTTCACAGGCTTAATTGGGATCTGGGAAGGTGCCGTTTATCGCGACTGTGGAATCGAATGGGACGCCAAAAAAATGACGAAATCAAAGGATCCGCGATTTACCGATTCTCCGGAAAAGGACAAAAGCGCAAAGTAATATCTTAATGACCACGAAATTTCTCCAAAATACCCCGGATAAAAAGCCGATAGCACATTTTGTTTTTGCTCACGGGGCGGGTGCGCCTATGGATTCGCCGTTTATGAATGTCATCGCTGAGGGAGTAGCCGCGAAAGGAATTCTTGTTAGCCGTTTTGAGTTTCCATATATGGCCTTAAGACGCGTTGACGGAAAAAGCCGCGGCCCGGGAAGCGCGTTAAACCTGCTCGATTTCTTTCGCGAGATCGTTAA
>JBGTEI010000053.1:0-1786 GCA_041747875.1 Pyrinomonadaceae bacterium
CACTGAATCCAGTTTCTCAGATTTCTTGAATCCCGCAGTTTTTAGAACAACGTCCCCGGATTGATCGATAACAAAGTGAGCCGGATATCCCATGTTTAGACGTCCGCTATTGTCGCGATCAGCATATTTAAGTACGACCCCAAAACTATTCGGTAAGATCGTAAATTTGAAAGTTTTCTTCTTCAAATAATTTTCAACCATCGGCTGATGATTCATTGTAAGACCGAGAAATACAACGTCCTGCCCTTGATACTTGTCGACCAGTTTGTTCAATTTCGGGATCTCACTTTCGCATATCTGACATTTCGTCGACCAAAATGTCATGATAACAATCTTACCTTTAAGGTTTGCAAGTTCGACATCGTCGCCCTGCATATTTGCCTGTGTGAAATTCTGCGCCGAAGTTCCGACCTCTTGCTGGGCGAAACCTGCGATCGAAAATGTAAGGACGAGAACAAGTGTTAAAAATAATTTCATCGTTTTTTGGTGTATTAATGGGTGGATTTGAGTGTTTAGAATTAACAAACACTGTTTAAACTACATTTCCAATACGCTGGGAATTCCTGAAAATTTCAAATCCTTCAAATCAATTTTTGCCGATATTCTATGTTAAGATGCGGTTATGCTACTAGAGTTGGTCGAAGCCGAGAATTTCCGCAATTTGAGCGGCAGGATCGAATGCGGAAACGGATTAAATATTATCTTTGGCGAAAACGGACAAGGCAAGACAAACTGGCTTGAAGCGATCTACATCCTCGCAACTACTAAATCATTTAAAACCTCCCGTCTTCAGGAAGCTATAGAATTTTCAACTCAAACCGCTATCATCAGGGCGAATGTCTATCGAAGCGCTGAGATAACCCGAAACCTTCAGGTTATTCTTGAGGGTAACACAAAAACACTGACCGTAAATAATAAGAAGGAAACCGCGGCGGGATTTCTCGGACAGCTTCATACGATAATTTTCAATTCTGACGAGCTTGAAATAGTACGCGGTTCGCCGGGCGGGCGTCGTAAGTTTTTGGACGAAGGGATCGTTTCGATATATCCGGCGTTTATTCAAACCCTTTCGGATTACAATCGAGTAATAAAGCAAAAAAATTCTCTTCTCCAAAGCGCGCGCGATAAAGAATATCCACTGGAAAAAGTAGAGACACTTCTAGAGCCCTGGAATGAACAACTTATTCAACTTGCCTCAAGAATATACAAAGCGCGGATCCGATTCGTCGAACGGTTAAACGAAGTGCTTGAAAAGAAACTTTTTGAAAAAGAAGAAGTGGCTATCAGATACTTGTCGTCGCTTGAAGGAAAAGGCGATCTTTCTGATTTTGCGGCTTTGCTTGAAGAAAGATTGAAGCTCCGCGTTCAGGCAGAAATGTTTTCCGGTTATTCACTTATCGGAACACATCGCGACGACCTTGAAATCAATTTCGACGGTAAAGATCTGCGAAAATTTGGAAGTTCGGGGCAGCAGCGAAGTGCATTATTAATCCTGCTTATCGCGACGCTGTCTGTCTTTTACGAACAGCATGAAGAATATCCCGTGTTCTTGCTTGATGACATTGACGCCGAACTCGATTACAAGCGGATCGGACGGCTTCTGGAATATTTAGACAACAAATCTCAAACCTTTGTCACAACCTCAAAAGAAAGCTTCGTCGAAATGTTTGGCGGCAGCGCAAAAACGCATGCGGTTTCGGGCGGAAAACTCATCGACAATTAGCTTAGACGCAGAAATACCTTGACTTCACTTCCGCAAACAAAAATAATGACGAAACCAGCGGCA
>JBGTEI010000054.1:0-1807 GCA_041747875.1 Pyrinomonadaceae bacterium
AATGCCGGAAATGGATGGGATCGAAGTATGTCGGGAGATTCGAAAGGTCTCACAAGTCCCAATAATTGTCCTGTCTGTAAAGGGGAGTGAAAAAACGAAGGTTGAAGCGCTTGATGCCGGGGCGGACGATTACATCACGAAGCCATTTGGGATGGAAGAACTGCTTGCCCGGGTCCGCGCGAATCTTCGTCGTTCGCCGGGAGACGAAGAACTGGCGACCTTCGAAGCGGGTGACTTCCTGGTCGATTTGTCGAAACACCAGATCTTCAAGCATAAAAAGGAAATTCATCTAACTCCAAAGGAATTCGAATTACTGGCGTATTTAATCAAACATGATGGAAAGGTGATAACACACCGTGTACTACTCGGTGCTATTTGGGGCGGCGATTTCACCGAACAAACCGAATATCTGCGCGTCTTTATAGGAAATTTACGCAAAAAGATAGAAACAAATCCATCAACACCGAATTACATTTTGACCGAGCCTTGGATCGGATACCGATTTAATTCAGGATCTTGAACTCCCAATTTTTACCAACTCTTTATAAATCTTTTACCCCCACTTTATGAACTTATTTTTATCATTGATCTAGTTTTCGCAAAGAAATGCCGACGGTATTTCCGTTGAAATGAAAATCGAGGTGATAAAAATGAATGATTCGGTGTTTAAAACTGTGCGTCCCGTAAAAGCCGCAGATGAAAGTATTCGTAAAAACTTTTTACGAGAAAATGGATGGTTTATAGCGATGGGTTCGAGTCTCATGATCGCCCTATCAGGTTCATTTGCTGGAATGATCATAAGCGGACTTTCTTACCTTAACTATTTCAGCGACCGCGAAACTATGAAGATCCTCGGAACGCTCCTTATCGTTTTCGCTGCCCCTTTATATTTTTTGGCGGCACATTGCCTCGATAAACTCGATCTTCAACAAACCAAAAGAAAGTAATCCTTACGAAATCTTTATAAACTCTTTAGCGCGATTTTATGAATTTCCGATTAATATTAGGTTTTTGGAGGTGATCTCGAGCAATTCTTGAATTTAGCATAGAGAAAAGCTGTTCCATTTTGGAATCCTCTGCGGACTTTGAGAAGTCCGCGCAAAGGGTTGCAAGCCACGCGGGAGCGGGAAAGAACCTGAAATTATCGGCTGAATCGATTACCGGATCAGCAAACCTAACTTAAACGATGGCGGCACAAGCCGCTTTTTTCAGGTTACAAAAGAATTAGCGCGATCAACTTGGTAAAGACAAAATGACTGCATACGAATCAACCGATTTTCATACGACTTTTGCGGATACAAAAGTTAATACGACCACACCGAAAGGTAAATATCTACTTGCCCTTTCATTTGCGACATTGGGCGTTGTTTACGGAGACATCGGAACATCGCCGTTATATGCAATAAGGGAATGTTTTCACGGCCCGCACGCATTCCCGGTAACCCCGGTAAATATTTTGGGCGTTTTGTCCTTAATATTTTGGTCGCTGGTAATCGTCATTTCTATCAAATATCTTGTTTTTGTCTTAAGGGCGAACAACGACGGGGAAGGCGGGGTTTTATCTCTGGCTGCCTTGGCGACCCCGATCAAGCCTTCAGGAACCGGTGAAAAATGGATATTGATCGTTCTTGGAGTTTTCGGTGCGGCTTTACTCTATGGTGATGGAGTTTTGACACCTGCGATCTCAGTTCTCGGAGCCATGGAAGGTCTGACGATCGCAGCACCGGCTTTAGATCATTACATTGTTCCTGTAACAATAATAATATTGATCGGATTATTTCTGCTGCAGAGTCGGGGAACGGCGGGT
>JBGTEI010000055.1:0-1698 GCA_041747875.1 Pyrinomonadaceae bacterium
GGCTGCAAAACGGACTGCATCTTCGGGGTTAAACCGCCTTTCATCAAATTGCTCGCCCAAAGCAAACGTCCATTTCTGGCTCGCATCGAATCCGGGTATTTTTGAGTCAGTTCCTCAAAAACTTTTTGCGCCTGAATATCCTGATTTGCATCAATTAGAGCCTTCCCCCTCAACCAAAGTGCGTAATCACCCAGTTTTGTTTTCTGCGCAAAAATATCTGAATCAAGTATTTGAGCTGCGCCGTTTGGATCTCCGGTTTCAAAACGAATTCTTCCCCGAAGCAAACGTGCCAATGCTGCTGTTTGCGTTCCGGGAAAACGCGACTCAATATTTGCAACGACCGATTCTGCAGGAAGTTTTCCGTCTTTTGTCATCGTCCGAAGCGAACTCAAGGCATTGTCTTGCGACGGCTGGGCCGAACAGCTGATACTAAATAAAACCAGTAGACTTCCAAGTCCGGCGAGCATGCTTACATTGAGCCAATTCTTCTTTTTTGGTAAACGTTTGCGAAATAACATGTTTTTGTCTTTTTCTCCGTCGCTTTGATGCAAAGCTGCTAATACGATATGTCTTTTATGTAAGAGGTTCAACCTTTAGGTAGTATGCAGAATGATGTAAAATAAAGGGAATTTTCCCAAAAAATTGAGGTACAAATGAAATATTTCCTTCACCTAGTTTGTTTTTTAACTCTCGCAGCGTCTTCGGCTCTCTCTCAAGATCCTAAGCCGACACCGGTAAATGATAATGACATTGTAAAGATAAGTACGTCCCTGATTCAAGTTGATTTTACTGTTACCGATGACAAGGGCAAGATCGTAACCGATCTAAGGCCGGATGAGATCGAAATATACGAAAATGGAAAGAAACAAGAAATTACAAACTTCACTTTTATCTCAGCCCAAAGTAATAGGAGCAATATAACTCCGGGATCCAGATCGAAGGATCCAACCATACTTCCTCCGGTTCAGCCAATACTCAAACCCGAACAGATCCGTCGAACGATTGCGCTGGTAGTAGATGACCTCACGCTTTCGTTTGAAAGCATGTATTTTGTAAAACGTGCGTTAAAAACCTTTGTTAACGAGCAAATGCAGGAGGGAGATCTAGTTGCGATAATCAAAAGCAGCGGGGGCGCCGGCGCACTTCAGCAATTTACGAATGATAAACGAAAGCTTCTGACAACGATCGATAAAATAAAATGGAGTATTCGCGGAGCCGGTAAAATATCTGCATTTGAAGCGTTTAACGTCGCACAGGGCGATCTCGACGATTTGGAAGAAAACGCAGAACTTGGTCCAAGACATAAGGAAGAGAGTTTGGAAGATTTCAGAGCAAGCGCTTTTGCGACCGGAACACTGGGAGCCGTTCGTTATGTCGTCAAAGGTATGAACGAACTTCCGGGTCGAAAATCAATAATGCTCATGTCGGACGGGTTTTCGATTTTTGGAAAAGGCGGAAACGGGTTCGTGGATTCAACACGAATTTTGGAAAACCTTCGGCAATTGATCGATGATGCAAATCGTTCATCCGTCGTGATCTACACAATGGATGCCCGGGGACTGCAGACCCTCGGTTTTACAGCAGCTGATTCTTTGGGAATAATTGGATTAGGCGAGAATGCCAAGCCGATTAACCCGCACAGGCTTGAAACTCTATCAAAAGAGAGGCGTGACCGTTTGTTTGATTCACAAGAAGGTC
>JBGTEI010000056.1:0-9923 GCA_041747875.1 Pyrinomonadaceae bacterium
TAATTTCGTTGTCCAGGTTCATATGCCAGTGGATGCCTGACGCCTGGCCGGTTTTCGGATTTCCGCCGCCGACTTTGATAAGCATTCGGGTCTGATTTAGCGAATTCCCCTCGTCGTAGCCGTAGTGATCAAACACTCTCAGCTGCTCACCGTAAAATTTCTCTGACCAATGACACGCTCCACACGTTTCATTTGCCGGACGCAAATTTTCGACCGGCGTCGGAATCGGTTTTTTATAAGTGCGAAAGGCTACCGCATAAAGCTGATGGACGCCGTTTAATTTTGCTTTGACGTAATAATCCGCGCCGCCGCCGACGTGACATTCGACACATGTAACCTTGGCGTGCGGCGAAGCGTTATAGGCTGTAAATTCCGGATTCATAACGTGGCACGTCTGACCGCAGAAAGTCACCGATTCCGAAAACTCATAAACGCGGTATGTGCCGAAAGCGCTAATGAACAGAAAGAGAAATCCCGAGACCAATAAAACAAGCAGAGTCCGCCGCTGCCGTGCGTTGTTAAGATCAAGAACCGGGAATGGTTTTATAGCTGTCGGAGCACGACTGCGTCTTCGTCGCCTTTCGATCATCATTCCGGAGACGATCAGAAAAAGCCCGAAGATGAGAATTGCGGGGAAGATAATAAATGTAAAGATCCCCAGATAAGGCTGTTCGTGTCCGCTCGAGATCTCGAGCATAAACAGAAACACAATACACATAGAGCTAGCCGCTGAGATCGCCGTCCCCGCAAAGCTGATGTAATTTCGATACAAACTCGGCAATGTACTTTTTACCGTCGTACTTTCTATATCACCTGCAGGCTCTTCAGGAATGTCTGCGCTTTCCGATTTTGTGTCTTTCTTATCGTCACTCATTAATTACTCCAAAAAACCGAACCGCACTCCGATAGCGTTTAACAACGCGAGAGTTCTCCACCTAAAATGTTTGCAGGATTTGCACTTCAAAACGGCGGTTGCTTAGATCCTTATTCTACTGTCGTATTTCTCAAACCTTTCATATAGCCAACCAATCCGAGTGCTTCGTCATTCTTCATGCCCTTTTCTTCATAACCCGGCATATAGGGCGGTTTTTCTCCTTTTTTCCCTTTGAGGATGATCTGTACAAGTTCATTGTCGTTCTTCGCCGGATCAAAAGTTTTTGCAGCTGTCGGACCGTGACACATCGCACATTTTGTCTTATATGTTTTTTCGAGATCGGGATCTACTGTAGCTACAGTCGTATTTGAATTGGTTGCCGTGCCGGGATCCGTATCGGCCGGTTTTCTCAGATCTTTCATATGGACAACTAAAGCCAGTGCTTGTTCTTCGGAAATCCCTTTATCTTCGTATGAAGGCATATAGGGCGGTTTTTCTCCTTTTTTCCCTGTGAGGATGTTCTGTACAAGATCCTCATTGCTCATCGCCGGATCAAAAGCTTTTGCAGCTGTCGGGCCATGACACATCGCGCATTTCGCCTTGTATAGATCTGCGGTGGCGTCCACACGGACGACCATTCCGACCGATTCCGTGTTAAATATCGCGACCGCAAGGAGCGGAAGGGTGATGACTGCGATCACCAGAGTTTTTGCATGACTGAGTTTCATAATATTTTCCTCAAACCTTTTAGTCTTAATTTCTAATCTGTACGCGAGAATTGACTATTAAAACGCGTCGCTATTGTTATTAATGCAAGTTTTGTTCCAGCCTGGAGAAAACCCGTATCCTCTTATCTAGCACCACTGTTGATCTGCTAAAATTTCAAAGCACACAGTTTGCGGTAATATTTACTGTCTACTGCGAAAAATTCCACAGTTAAAATTCTAGAAAATCGTCATCAAAACGGTTTAAATTTTCTTCCCTGATGACAACGCTTACAGTCGTTAAAATCGTCGCCCCCAAAAGCTCGTTTATTGTTATGACAGCTTGCGCAGCTATTATCTCTGGCGGATGCGAAGTGCATCTTGGCGGTCGGCGAAGAAACCTGCCTGCCCCGCGCCATTCCGACAAAGATCGTATGGCAGCTATCGCAATTCATCGACCGCAGATGTGCTGAATGGCGAAACGGAGTTGTCGAATATGCGCGCGCATTTGCAGAGATCGCGCGCGGCGGTCTTCCCGGCTTGTGACACAGATCGCAGGAAGCCATCTTGTTGCTCGCCGCCGCCGAATGACACTGAAAACACGTTCGGTGTGAATTCGCCCTTTGCAGGATCGAATATCCCGCACCTCGACGGGTCGGTTTATGACAAGTCGCGCAAGGCGTCAGGCGGAAGTGTTTCGAATGTTCAAACCGGGCATCAAAACTTCTGAGCGTCGGAAATCTCTTTACACCGGTTGCCGTATGACAGATCGTGCAGATCGGGCTTTTGTTTCCCTGATCAAACTGCTGCTTGTGACATCCTGCACACGGCAAATGACCGGAATATTTCATCGTCGGCGAATTGCTGTCACGCTTGTGACATAAAAGACACGGCATACGTGCGTGCATCGGATTCGAATGCTTAAATTTTGAATAATCCTGAGCGGGTTCGCCGGGCGTTTCCATCTCCACATCGGGCGATTCGATAAAGCTATTGTTGGTTTCCGCGTTCAATTGATCGTTGCTCTTAGGATCAGTTTTCGCGTTTGAACTGATAACAAAAAAGGACAAGAATGCCGCAAATGAAATAAGCACAACGGCAAATTCGCACCAGCGCCAAAAAGACATTGATCTATTTACTTTCTTCTCTTTTGCTCTGGTTTTCATTCAGTATTAAAGCTATTTCGCAGCCTCGATCGCTTTGAAATGTGAATCCGGAATCGGCAATTTGCCGAAGGAGAGATGACATTTCATGCACTCGAATTTCGTGTTTTTCTTCCTTTGCTCAACTTCATAATTTAGAATCCCACCGTCTTCGGAGGTCGCCGTGATATGGCACATATTGCAGGATGTGACGGCGACCTTTTTCGTCGCTGCGTCCAGCGTGTTCATTTTTAGAACGTTGTGACAACTGGCGCATTCGAGATCGGCATGGCTCGAAAATTCATGGCGAAACGTCGCCGAAGAATCGCGTTTGCGCCATTCATTTAAGATGATCCGGTCACCGATCTTCATAATAGCGGCGAGTTTCGGATCAAAATCGATCTGCTTAAGCGGTGTCTCCAATTTATGGCAAGCCGCACAATTTGACGGCTCAGGCAGAATTCCAGTTTCGGTGGAATGACACTCAAAGCATTTTGCGTGCGAGATCGGCCCGGATTTAAAAGTACCTTTCTTGAGCCAGAAATTATCGCCCAAAGTCTCTGGCGGTTTTGTCACGAACTCTTCGTTTTCGTCGCCTTGCGGTTTATAAGTCTGATGGCAGACGGCACAGCTTTCTTCGGCTTTCACGCGTTTTCGAAATCCGGCTTTTTTAAAAACCGAGTTATTGGATTCGCGGCGGCTGACAAGATCGATGTGTTTGTCGTGCGGAAAGAAGATCTGAAAATCAGAACTGTGATCTTTTGATTTCGGCGAAGCGTCAAAGATCTCGCGCGGATTCGGAAATGGAAGTCGCAAACTGTTTCGCGGACCGGGATTCGTATGGCAGATCGAACAGATCTTTGGCGGATTGCCCTTGAAAAATTGTTGTCGATGACATTTAAGACACGATTCATGGCTCGGAAAATCGGTGATATCCGGAAAAGGCGCGTCCTTTCTTTTGACGGTTTTCCAATTTCCCGACGGAAATTTATGACATGAATTGCAGCTTAAACCGTGTGCTTTGAGGCCATGTGGAAATTCCGAATATTTCGCCGGGCGCGGGGCAGACCTTTTAGATCTATTTCGGCGGACCGGTGTTACTAAAGGCTCCGGTTCGGCAAAGCTCTTGGTTTCGGCTTTTACGCCCAATGTTTTTGCCGTCAGGGACGGGTACAAAGAACCGGCGGCGATCAGACACAAAAATACAACAAACGCGGCGACGCGAACTTCGGCGATTCGATTTTTCCGAGTTTCTGCCATTTTTTTGTGCCTGAACTAAATAAAGCTTTACGCTTATTGATTTTAGGTCTCATCGCGCTTTGTTAATGTGACGGGTATCACATCTTTACTTTATTTCGGCTGATAAATTCGCTCCTATCAGCCATCTTCGTTTGTCAAAAGAAGACTTTTAACGCTATAGCCTCCTGCATTTTTTCCGCACTCTTTGATCAAAAGTCTTTGCGGGGAGAGATATTCCGTTCTGAGAATTTTGAAATGCGGGGTTAGAACATTGGATCGGGTTAAAGATCGGCGCCGCTTTAGATATGGGAAAACTCCCTTTTTTGAAGCGGATCATCTTTTAGAACTGAAATAGTTCGCGGTGCGATGTGAATTTTTACGCAGAATTTTGAGTTTTCTGAAAGCGGAATGGCTTTATAAGGTTAAAAAACCGGGAAATTCGGCTGGAAAACCAGTGTGGAACGGTTATTGCCGATCCTTTTTACAAAATTGCGAAATTTATCCACTTTAGGGGAGAAGTTTTTTATATGTCGGCAATCGAAGAAACGATCGGAAACGGCGCGGCTGAAGAAGTTGCTCCAAAGACAAAAGCAGGCGAATCGGTGATCGCGCGTTTTATGAAGTTTCTATGTTCGGTACGGTTTGGAGTTTTTCTGCTCGTTTTGCTTGCACTTGCCTCTTTGATCGGAATGCTGATCATGCAGGAAAATGTCGGCGGCTTTGCCAATTATTACGCTAGTTTAACCCCCGCACAGCAGCTCGTTTACGGCAAATTAGATCTATTTGATATTTATCATTCGTGGTATTTCAACACGATCCTCGCCGTGCTTTCGCTCAACATTATTCTCGCAACGATCGATCGCCTGCCAAAAACTCTCGCTCAGGTAAAACCAAATCCTGTTGTTCCGGCGCGGTGGCTTAAAGGTCAACAGCCGAATACCTCGTTCGAAATGGAAGGCGAAAAGGAATTGGTAAGGAATCAAATTAACACCGCTTTGAGAATGTCCGGCTTTAAGGATCCTGTCGTCACGGAAAAAGATTCCCAAATGGTTATTTTCGCTGAAAAAGGAAAATGGAATCGTTTTACATATGTCGCAGTTCATATCTCGCTTTTGACGATCTTTACCGGGGGATTTCTGACCGCACAACTTGGCAGCACGGGCAGCATGCCGCTTGTCCCCGGCCAAACGACAGATAAGATCTTTGAAACGGCCTTCGATCTTGACCAGATGAACGAGATCACGAAAGTCGTACCGTTTGAGGTCACGTGCACCGATATTCAGCAGAAATTGATTCGTAAGGAGGATTCGATATCCGCCGGTAATACGATCGACTGGTTGACCTATTTTACGATCAAGGACGGCGCCACCACGACGACAGCTTTTGTGCAGATGAATCGTCCGTTTGATTATCGCGGTTATCGTTTTTTTCAGGCAAGCTTTGCTCCAGTCGGACGCGCGAGAAATATCACAGTCCGCGTAACTCCGGCAAACGGCGGCAATGCCCAAGATGTAGTGATCCCGCGCAATGGCGAAATGGCACTGGCCGACGGCACGAAGATCAAATTCTCCGAATTTCGCGGCAATTTCAAGATCGGCAAAGAAGATGTGAACGAAGATACAAGCAATTATCCAAATCCGGGCGCAATACTTCAGGTAGCAGCGCCGGACGGCAAAACACAGACGGCCTACGCTTTCGGTTCACAGATGAGCGATATTCCCGCCGCCAAAAATCCGATCCTGGGCTACACCTACCAGTTGGTTGATTTTGAAAAGGTATCTGACCAACACATTTTGTCAGTCCAGCGCGATCCCGGATCCAACGTCGTTTACGTCGGCTTCGCTATGTTGTTCTTAGCACTCGTCGCAGTCTTTTCCTTTTCGCACCAGCGTATGTGGGCCGTTATCGAAGAAACTGCGCCAAATGAATTTAACGTGTTATTCGGGGGCAATGCCAACCGAAATCAAAATGGCTTTAACGAAAAATTTCAAGCATTTATTAATAAACTGCGCGAACCAAAAAACGGAGTGCAAAATATATGAGTCAGGATATTCTGAAACAACCGATCATCGCATCGGATGAAGTTGGTAAAATGGACGAAACCGTATCGTCTTGGAAAACCTACCTGCCGTTTACCATTGTCATCGCAGGCTCATTTGCGCTGCTTTTGCTGCGAATAAATCTCGGTGTTGACCGTTTTATTTCCGATGGCGCATTGATGATGCTTGCGCTCGCCTGTTATATGACGGCGGCGGTTTTTTATCTGACGAATCTTTACGCACCGTCAGATTATGCCGACAAATTGGGAAGTTGGGGGGCGGGACTGGGAGTGTTTTTCAATCTGTCCAGCTGGCTCGTACGATGGGCATCAGCTTATGACCGTGAGTTTGCTATCTTTCAGCAACAAGGCAAAAATATTGCCGAAATGCCGTGGATCTTTCGCTATATTCCGTTTGCCAATCTTTACGATCTAAGTCTCGCGTTCGCGTTTGGTGCAGGCATAACGACGCTGCTTGTCATACGCCGTCCGCAGTATAAGATCGTCGCCGCGCTGGCATTACCGCTTGCTGCGATAATACTGGTTTTAGCCAGATTTATTGGCGATGAATTTATAGATCTGCCGCCTGTTCTCGATTCATACTGGCGGCCGATCCATGTCGGGATCGCTTCTATAAGCTATGGCGTCGCGCTCGTCTGTTTCGCGGTCGCGGTTTTATATTTGTTAAAGGACAATTTGAAAGTCCAAAAAATGGCGATCTGGGCAAGCGTTTTTGCCATCTCGGTTTTTGCGACTATCAGCAAATTCAGCATTTTTTCATTCAGCAGTTTCGGAACTTATACGGCATCGACTTTTGTTGGCGATTCGCGAATGTCCCTCGCGCTCCGCGCCGATATTCCGTACGTCGGTTGGATCATCGTATTGGCGGCCGCGCTCCTTTTGGGCGGATGTATTGCATACGCGGTCCATCTTTCTAAGGATAGCGGAAGTGCCCGTAAATATGGTGCGATACTGATGCAGGCCTCGCTCGTGGCGCAGGCGGCGGCAATTGGCGTTTTGATCTATCAGTTAAAAAACCTGTCGAATATCATTTCGCACATCGACCCGGCAACTCAATATGAAAAATTCGCAACGTGGATGCTCCAGCAGGAGAATGTCCCGGCACCGGAGATAGCGCAGATGTCGTCTCAGCAGCTTTACTCAATTGGCTCGCAATGGGTTCAGCAGAACGGAGCAAACCTCCATCTTAGTTTGAACGCCAATCCGGTCGAACTCGCAGCACTGATCACGGCATTTACCGCTACTTTTTTCGTCGTGCTATTCAGCTTCAAAACCGAAACGATACGCGCCGCACTGCCGTCGGCTGAAAAACTTGACAGCTTGATGTACAAACTCGCCGGTGTCGCATTTGCGGGGCTCGCTCTGCTTTTGATGACCGGCGCGATCTGGGCAAATGAATCCTGGGGCAGATATTGGGGATGGGATTCTAAAGAAACGGGAGCTTTCGTAGCGTGGCTGACATACGGAGCGTTTCTGCATTCGCGGATCGCTTTCGGCTGGCGCGGGAGACGTTCGGCCTATTTCGCAATTCTCGCTTTTTTGTTTGTGATCTTTACATATCTTGGCGTGAGTTATTTGCTTCCCGGATTGCACTCTTATGCCTGATCGAAACGAAAGACTTAAGAGACAGGTATAGTTTTTGTTTTCGCCGATCTCTTTCATCTGACTATCAAATTATTATGACTAAAGAAAATCTTTTATTCGCAGTTGTCGGACTTTTGGCCGGTTGTATCGTCGGGTTTATGTTTGCCAATTCGGTAAATCAAAACGCGATGAAAAATACGCCGCTGATGAATCAACCGCTTATTCCCGGCACCGATCCGTCCCAGATCCCTCCTGGACATCCCGATATTCCGGGCGATCCGAACGGAGCGCCAAATGGCGGAATGCAGCCGCAGGTGCAGGCAGCAATTGAAAAAGCGAAATCAAACCCTGAGGACTTCGAGGCGCAGATCAGCGCTGCGGAAGTTTATTATCAGATCCGGCGGTATGATGGCGCGATCGAGTACCTTCTAAAAGCAAACAAGATCAAACCCGACGATTACGAAACGATCGTCAATCTCGGCAATTCATTTTTTGATTCAGTTAAATACGACGACGCGGAAAAATGGTATTCCGCCGCACTCGCCAAAAAGCCGGAAGACAATAACGTTCGAACCGATTATGGATTGACGTTTTTATTCCGTGAACCGCCCGTTATCGACCGCGCGATCTCGGAATTTACAAAGGTTATTGAAAAAGAACCAAACCACATACAGGCCCTTCAGAATTTAACGGTCGCGTATTCGAAAAACGGTGAAAAAGCTAAAGCGACAGAAACAATTGAGCGTTTGCAAAAGGCTGACCCAGCGAATACTTCTCTTGCGAAACTGCGCGAGGAAATTCAGAAACTCCCGGCAAAATAGAAAATTTTTTGCCGCCGGTTTTAATGACTTTGGGCGAGATATTACACGGCTTGTTTTGTGAAACGAGGGAATTTTTTCAATGAATTCTAATGGAACAAAGTTATGAAGGTCTTAATAGCTGTCGATGATTCGGAATTTAGCCGTGACGCGGTCGATTTCTGCGGGCGGATGTTTGGAGCAAATGCGGACTCCGAAATAAAGATCCTGACAACGTTCGAACGAATGATCCCTTCGACCGAGCCATTTGCGGTTCCGGAGGAATATGTTCGGCAGGTCGACAGTCAATCACGTGCCAAGGCAAACGAAACGGCTGCAAGGGCGAATGATCTTTTGACCGAGAAATATTCAACGCTCTCAGAAAACATTTCGATCGAGGTGGTAAGCGGTTCCCCGGCCAGAACCATTGTCGAAGAAGCCGAAAGCTGGAATGCGGATCTAATCGTTACGGGATCGCACGGTTACGGTTTTTGGAAACGTGCTCTGCTCGGTTCTGTGTCAAACTCGGTCGCGCACCACGCGCCTTGTTCGGTTTTAATTGTCAGATGAAACGAAGTTTAGGCTGATCAAGGCGGAAAAAGCACTGAATATCAGGCCGAAGCGATTTGCGAAAGGCGAATGTTCTGATCGAGGTCGGAAATCGGATCTAAATGCAATCCGGGATCTGTCTGTACATACGAAGATCCGAATACGTATTAAATAGTTTTTCATTCTGTATTTAAAAAAGCGACCCCGGTCACCCGGCGTCGCTTTTCTGAGTTGCAGTCGATCAACAATTTAGAATCGCAGCTTTGCTCTAAATTGTCCGACTCTCGGACCACCTTGTGTCGAGGTGATCCGCCCAAAATCTCCGCTGTCCTGCAGGTCATTATTAGGATTGGCGAAGTTGACTGTATTGAAAAGATTAAAGATATCAAATCCTATTTCAATACCGATGCGTTCTGATATCTGCGTGTTTTTTGCAAAACCGATATCAAATCGTTTCTGCGACGGACCTCGAAATGTATTTCTTCCAAGATTTCCAAAGCCGCCAAGCGCCGAGGTAAAGCAGCTATTATCAATTACCGCTGACGTTCCGCTAAATCCGAGAATTGCCTCATCCGCAGTACAAACCGTATTTGGACGACCAAATCCCAGACGATAGAGCCCGCCTGCGCCGCGCGCTACGCTACTGTAGTTTGAAACGCTGCCGATCTCCGGTTCAGATGCGAAAACCGTGAACGGAGTTCCCGATTGAGCTTGGAAGAAGCCCGATAGCTGCCAACCTTTGACAAATTTGTTGGTCGAACCTCCGGTTGGGATCTCCCAAAGAAAGTTCACGCTAAATCGGTGCGTTCGATCAAAGTCTGAACGACCGTAATTGTTATCAGGATTTCTCGCATCGCCTTGTGCGATAAAACCGGTATTTGGAACATCAGGTTTTCCACCGCCAGCTGTGCTTCCCGGATCAGACGACATCGTATCGAGTGATTTCGAAAATGTGTATGCGAAATCAAATTGCAA
>JBGTEI010000057.1:0-4993 GCA_041747875.1 Pyrinomonadaceae bacterium
CCAAGGATCTTGGCGACAATAAAATGTCCAAATTCATGAATATTTATCGCTACGCCGAGTACGAACAAAACTGCTAAAATTACTATTAATATATCTGGCATAATAAAAACTTACCTTTAAATAATTGCCCTGTTAAGACGTAAAATAATGAACAAAGTTGCAAACTAAAAGTTTAATTCGCACTTCAAGGCGAGTCAACTTAAATTACCTTTGAAAACGTTTTCGACCGATCTTCTATCATCGCAGTACTCCGTATTCTGGCATTTTCATCCGCCGTTAAGATCCGATCCAAGCTATCAGCCGTTTCAACTTCGTGCCCGGAAACAACCATTTCATTAATAGCTGCGATCTCACTTAACCGAATTTTTCCATCCAAAAACGCCTGCACCGCGATCTCGTTTGACGCATTTAATGCAGCAGGAGTGGTACCCCCTTTTGCCAATGCCTTATATGCCAACCCTAAATTCGGAAAACGCTCGAGATCGGGAGTTTCAAAAGTAAGTTTTGAGATCTCCGCGAAATCGACCGGCGGCATAGAGTTTTTCGCTCTCGCAGGATATGTTAGCGAGTACTGTATCGCGTGCCTCATATCAGTTACGCCCATTTGTGCGATTATAGAACCATCGATCAATTCAACCATCGAATGAACGATCGACTGTGGATGAACAACGACGGCAATTTCGTCACCGTCAAACCCAAAAAGCCAGTGTGCTTCGATCACTTCAAGCCCTTTGTTCATCAACGTTGCAGAATCGATCGTGATCTTATCGCCCATCTTCCACGTCGGGTGATTGAGTGCTTCTTCGCGCGTCGCATTTTCGATCTCGGCCTTAGTTTTTGTGCGAAACGGACCGCCCGAAGCCGTCAGTATCAAGCGTCTAACCTCATCACGCTTTTCGCCGCGTAAACATTGGTGGAGCGCGTTATGTTCGGAATCAACGGGTAATATCTCGGCATCATTATCACGCGCCGCTTTTGTCATTAAGTCGCCTGCCATGACGAGTGTTTCCTTATTTGCCAGAGCGACCCGCTTACCGTTTTCGAGTGCCCTCAAAGTCGGGACAAACCCAATAGCTCCGACAGTTGCAGACACTACCGTATCGGCATTCTCTTTTGTCGCAACTTCGACCAAACCTTTTTCACCTATCTCAATTCTGGGAGCATTGCCGTTTAATGAATGAAGTTTCTCAAGCAGATTTTCGGCGCAAGCTTCATCTCTGCATGAAACCAATTCCGGCTTGAATTTCAGCACCTGGTCTGCAAATACGTCCATGTTGCCGCCGGCCCCGAGCGCAACCACGTTTACATCGCCAAGATGCTCAACAACCTTTAATGTGTTTGTGCCGATCGAGCCAGTAGAGCCCAAAATTGAAATGTTTCGCGATTTTAAGTGCATTATCTTAGAAAAAGATTAACACAGATAAATTCACAATAAAATGAAGGAAATATACCGTTGCAACCCATCGAAGCCTTCAAATTTAGTGAATCTAAAATTGAAGAGGATTCTTATCGCGAATATAAGCAAGGATCTCGCTTCCCTTTTCATGTTTATCGACCCAGTTCTTAAAATCGCGAATTTTTGAATAGTCTTCAGTGCCAAATTTCTCCTCGTAGATCAAGCTCAGAGATTTTCGTGTATTTTCGCGTTTAACCGCTTCCTGCCAATGGTCGGTAAAAACCCGGTTAAGTTCGTCATGAAGATTCCGGCTTTTTAGCGTTTCCCATTCGTTGTGATCAAGCCAAACGCCGGCACAATTTCCACACCGGTCGATATTGAACGGCAGATTTCGTCCGACCTTGTATTTGATCAGGATCCGTCGACATTTCGGACAAAGTCGCGCCAGTTCAAATTCCGGAATTGTCATATTCGGATCTTCATTGGGGTGGATCTCAGGAAGAATTTCACCGTGATGCTCAAGCCAGACATCGTAATTTTCACGCGAGATCCACCGGCCATTACAGGTTTTGCAAACTTCAACCAACAAATTCGGCTCGATCTCACGCGTCTCAAAGTTACTTACTTTACAAACAGGACAATTCATATGGTACGCTCCAAACTATTCTTCTCCTTTCGCCGCAAATTCCATCGGCGCCTCAAGTGGATGACTTTTTTCCTTCCCGTCGTTCATTTTTGATCTCAAAAACTCGTTAAACTCCGCCGATCTGTTTTTCGGGACGCTTAAGGATTTCCACTCGCCGGCTCGAAAATGCTTTGCCAAAAAAGCAATTTGCCCGATGTGATAGGCGTAATGCGTCATTTGTCGGTTTATTGCCTCTGCGATTGTATGCGATTCTCCGCGGATGGTGACAGTTTTGGCGAAATCATCAGAGTTCAAGGGCTCAATAGCGTTAAAGAGAATTTTCCAACTCGAATCCCAGTAATTCATAAGTGAATCGCGCGGAGTGTTCAAAACTTCAAATTCTGTATCGCGGTCGCGATCAGGCTTTTCGCCGTCGGTCGTAAGAAAATCGGTCCAGCGCGAATGCATATTTCCGGAAATATGTTTGACGATAACGGCTATCGAATTATCTTCCGGATCAAGCGCGCAAAAAAACTCTTCGTCAGAAATTTGCTCCAAAGCTCTTTCCGCCATCAGCTTGTAATTGCGAAACGTGGCGATCGCATCTTTTCGATAATTTTCGATGATAATTTCCATAGCTCCTGCATTTATTTAGCTATCTGTCACGCGGCAGACAAGAATTCTATCACGCAGATTGTGGTTAGGTAATTAAAAACCTACCCATAATTCATTTACCTTTTCGCGTTTTCATCATAGAATTGTCTAGCTTAGAGGCAACTATCACTGGGAGGTAACTCATCATAGATCGTAACGATTTTTCAAATTCCGATAATAATTTAGGAGCTAATATGGATTTCACCTCGATTGCGATCGGTTCAGCCGTCGCAGACCAAGCAGAGGATGGGACAACTGCAAGTGCAGTGCGTCTGAGTGAAAATGCTGCTCTAATACCTATTTCTGCGGATTCGACTGACTTTGAGTTAACTCAGATGGCCTCTACGGGAAATCTCGAAGCATTTGAGATGCTATATACAAAGTATCATCGCCGAACATACAGTCTTTGTTTAAGAATGACGAGTAATGCTACCGAGGCGGAAGATCTGACTCAGGAAGCTTTTATTCAGCTCTTTAGAAAGGTTGGAAGTTTTCGCGGGGATTCTGCGTTTACAACATGGTTTCACCGGTTGACCGTAAATCAGGTCTTGATGCATTTTCGAAAGCGAAGTTTCAAAAATGAGAAAACGACCGAAGACGGAGAAATTCCGGAATATGCGATCGATCAACCAAAGCTTAAGGCAAACTTGCCAATTTTAAGTCGTTTGGATCTGACCAAAGCGATCTCGCTTTTGCCGCCCGGGTATAAGGCGGTATTTGTGCTGCATGATGTGGAAGGTTTTGAGCATTCTGAAGTAGCAGAAATGCTTGGAGTTTCCGTCGGGACATCAAAATCGCAGCTTCATAAGGCGCGTTTAAAACTTCGTGGCTTGTTGATGAAAAGCAACGATTGAGTCGAAACCGCTCGCAGTGAATAATTCACTGCAAACGTTCAAGTGGTGAGATAACAAGGCAACCAAAGCTCGAATAGAGCAATCTCACTCTTTGAATTTCGGGAGCTTTAATTAGCTGAATTTGACGTACTTATACTTTAATCCAATTTTTTAATTTAATTGATTTATTGCCACATTTTTTGTGAATAGATGAACTGCGAAAAATATCAAAATCTAATTAGTGCATTCCTCGATGGCGACCTTAAGCCAAGAGCAGCCGGGGAACTCGAAACGCATTTTTCGATTTGTGCCGAATGCGCAAAGCTCCGCGAAGATTTTGAATCAATTTTGTGTTTTTCAGACGAGACCTTTGCACAGGAATCGGCTCCGCCAAATTCTCAGGCACTTTGGTGCAGGATCAACAATATTATCGAAACCGATATCCAGGCAGAAATTGCGGCAGAAGTTCAGGAGAAAGAAATTCCCAGGGGATTCTTTAAACGGACACTCAACAGCAGCTGGAATTTTTCGCCATCACAAATTATGTTTTCGGTAATTGGTGTTGCGCTTGTTAGTTCTTTGATCACAATTGTGGCGGTTAAGAATTTTTCGGGTCCTGCGGAGGTGCACACGGGGATCGAAATGCAGCCGAATATTTTTGAAACGGTGCTTTCAAAAGTTGGTCTTGTGGAATCATCAGAAGAAAAACACCTCAGACGGATCAACGAGCAAAAGTCAGCGATCGCCTATTGGCGAAAGCGCGTTGAAATGAGAAAGGTTCAATGGGACAGTCATTTGCAAACGGCTTTTGACCGGAACCTCAAAGAGATCGATAAAGTCGTAAACGAATACACAAAAATTTTACAGGAGAATCCGCAGGACAAGATTTCGTCTGAAATGCTTGATTCAGCGCTATCTGAGAAGATGGAATTCTTGCGGGAATTTGCTGAATTATAAATTTATTGAGATGAGTTGGAAGTTTGGAAATATTTTTACGCTTGCGACGAACAAAAAAGCTACGATTCTTATTTTGAGCGTAGTTTTTTTCTTTGCGGCCGCACCCGATCAGGCAAATGGACAACGGAAGTTTTCCAAAAGCTATCCGGCAAGTAAAAACATTCGCCTTCAGTTAACAAACCGGACGGGCACGATCATTGTCCGCGGTTGGGATAAGGAAGAAGTTAATATTTCTGCCTACCTCGAAAAGCCGATCGCTTCCATAGAGCCACAGAATTTAAGCGGCACGATCCTCATCAATGTAATTAAGGACAATCAAGGGAAGAGCGAAGTCGGATCAGTAAATTTTACTATTTATGTTCCTTATACTTCGACCGTCGATATCGAAACCCGCGTTGGTAATATTGAAGTCAGCAACGTTCAAGGAGGACTTGTGCGTGCACATATCTCGTCGGAGGGCGATATCACTTTAACGAACATCGGTGCGGAAATGGTTTCTGCAAAAAATGTTATTGGCGATATTTTCTA
>JBGTEI010000058.1:0-5644 GCA_041747875.1 Pyrinomonadaceae bacterium
CGACAAGTATTGTGCGCGGTTTAACCCTCAAGGCTGAAGGACGAGGAGACGGAACTGGTGCATTAACTGCGGAGAAGATTCGTTTTGATAAAAGCGATCTGGAAGTAGCACAATCGATTGACAGCCGGGTGGCACCTGCCGAGGATCGAATCACTCAAACCGAACAAAATGCAGAACGCCTTTCGGGTCAAATCGATGAACTAATGGCTATCTCAAACGCAGCGAAAGGCGGCGCAAAAGCGGCGCAGGAAACTGCAGACGCAGCGGTTGAAGGTGTAAATGCTACAAATACCAGAATTTCGGCTTTGGATGATTTTGTTGTCCAGTCCGCTTCGACGGTTAATTTCCGCGTAAATAGTTCAACCCTTTCTTCTGAAGCAAAGGCTGAATTAGATAACGTTGCGACTGCAGCTTTATCGCTTCGCGGATATGTTTTGGAAGTGACCGGATTTGCTTCGTCTGAAGGAAATGCCGCTGTAAACAAGCGCTTGAGTGAAAAACGTGCGCAAGCCGTTATTGACTATCTCGTATCAACACATGATATTCCGCTTCGAAGGATCGGAACGTCATATGGTTATGGTGAAGGAAAAGCCGTTGCTGATAATTCGACTCGGGAAGGACGAGCTGAAAATCGCCGCGTTGAGGTTAAACTTTTGGTTAGCCGCGGTTTGAATCAGAACGTTGAAGTTCGAAAAGCAGACGGCACAGACTAGTAGACAAAATAGATAGGCAAACTAAAGGGGTTTGAAAGCAGAAAAGACAAACTATTTTTCCGCTTTCAACCCCTTTTCCCTTTCGATCGAAAACAAACGCATGAATTCTTACGTAGATACGGCAGACATTTTTGTCTAGAAAGAATATGAGGTAAATAACAGTGAACGGCAAACAACTAATAATTCCAATTTTATCGCTACTATTTTTTGCGACTGCGGTTCTCTCACAAGTTCCCGTTGGAACGCCGCCGCCATTGATCATTCAGGACGATGAAGTGATCAAGATCAATTCACGCCTTATAATGATCCCGGTATCGGTGACCGACGGAACCGGACAGCCTGTAAAGGGTTTATCCGTCGAAAATTTCATCGTAAATGAAGAAAACAAAAAACAGGAGATCGCCGAAGTATCGGCCGCAGAAGATGTTCCTCTTGAGATCGCTCTGCTTTTTGATATTTCGGGAAGTACCGATCCGATGTTCAAATTTGAACAGGAAACCGCAGCTGCGTTCCTTCGCGAAATAATGCGTCCGCAAGACCGAGCTACGATTTTTACGATCGGAGAAACACCGACGCTTGTTCAAAATAGAAATATCTCTTATGTTTCTGTTGAAACTATTCAAGGCCTAAAGCCAACCCGAAATCAGACTGCTTTTTTTGACACCGTTTTTTCAGCCGCGGACTATCTGGAAAACAATGCCCCGCCAAAAACGCGAAAGGTAATTATTACTATCTCTGATGGTGAAGACAATGCCAGCGATGGGATCCGAAAAGGATACTCTGCCGCTTATTTCGCTATAAGCAAAGAACTTAATACGCTTACGACAGCCCGCCATGCGCAATTATTATCTGATAAACGTAAGGAAGTGCGGATCCGCGAACAGAATCGGACGCTAAAAAAACTCCATGACGCCGATACCGTATTCTATTCGATAAATCCGGCCGGAAGTTCCTACAAGTTAAATAAGATCAGCCAGGGCGGACAGAGCAATATGGAGCGATTTGCAAACGAGACAGGCGGAACGGCATTTTTGCCGAGTTTTCTTCCGGTAGATCTTAAAAGTGAATTTCAAACTTCTGCAAACAAAGCCGACAATGTCAGAATGCTCGAGACGATTTTCCGTCAACTGGCAAATGAACTTCAGGCGCAGTATCTTGTCCAGTATTATTCTGATGGAGAATTTGAGATCGGTAAGCAGGTAAATGTTGACGTAAAGGTAAACTTGAATCTGCCGCAAGGTGTAAAGATCCATACCAGGAAAGGTTATTTTGTAAAATAGTTTGACCCGGGTTTCGAATACAAATTGAAAACGCGAGGGATCTGAATAGAACGATCCTCTCGCATTTTTTTCGTTTTTATCTTGCCGTCAACAAACTTAATGGGTCCCGTCAACTGCGATTTTCCCCATAATTTCCGACTCATTTTCGCTGGGAAGGGCTACATCGCCCATTATAATTTCCGGATCATCGGTCTTTTGGATCGGTACCAAACCCGTGGTCGGCACAGGATTTCCTTTGTACGGAGCGTCTGCCTCGATCGCGCCCATTATGTCCGGTCGATCGTTTAAAGACTGTTTTGACATGTACGCAGTGATCCCGATCCCGCTCATCGCTGTCAAAACAATTGATGCAGTTGCCGTCCAAAATTTAGACATGCTTTTCTTAAATGCCTTCCAGCCAACCGGACAATCTTTTGTCAAGATCGTTCCGTCTGCGCGTCGATAGAACCTTGCACACAGACGCCCTTCGGCGTTCATTACCAGATTTTCAGCTTCCTGCTTTGTCATTTCGGAAAGATTGTAGACATTCATCTTGCAGTCGCCGCAGTGTCTTTGACGAGCATCGCCGTACATCTCCTCCCAATTCGCCGAGCATGGGCTTGCAACCTTTATTCCATCAAGCGGGCTTGTAAACTTTGTCATCAAAAAAATCCTCCGTTTCCATTTGGACACGCATCATGTGCGTTTGTTCCTAAATGAACGAAGGACTCTCGGGTTCTTGCAATTCGGCCGTCGGTTTACATTATTCTCTTAAATTTCCGATCAGATTTCTCGCGCATCTTTTGTTTTCCTTCCGGATGCTTTCTGTCCTAGATTTCCCGCCGCAGGCAAAAAACCTTTGCGGTAAGCATTCATGACTGTCACTCTGCTATTTTTATGTAAGTGGAATCCGCAAATACGAACGGTTTGTAGTAACCAAAAGTCTTACTCGGGATTTAACAAAAATTTGATCTCAAAACCCCTTGGGTCAAGGTTTTTCGCCTCAACTTTTCCGCCGCATATCTCGACACACGATTTCACGATCGCCAGACCGAGCCCAGTTCCGCCCGATTTTCTTGCGCGATCCTGTTCGACCCGATAAAACGGATCGAATAACTTTGCAATATCTTTTTCCGGCACGCCATTGCCTGAATCAGCGATCTTTATTTCGACCTCGCTGCCGATTTCAGTTAATGTGATTCTTATCTCTCCATCCTCGGGTGAATACTTAACTGCATTTCTCAACACGTTTGAAAAAGCCCTTGACAACAATTCATTGTCTCCCAAAACGCTGATGCTTTTATCGGCGCTTAATTTGATATTTTGATCCGAAAGTTTCTCGCGCCTGATCACATCAGAAACCAACTCGTTAACATTTACGCTTTGCATAACTGCGCTTGCGCCCTTGATCCCGGCCTTTGAGTAAGAAAGTAATTCACCTACCAGGGTTGCCATTTCCTCGACTTCCTCTCGTACATCGTCGATGTATTTCTTTTCAGTTTCGTCAATTCGATTTTCGAGTATGCCAAGCGAGAAGTTCATTCGCGCCAGCGGTGTATTTAGTTCGTGTGAAATATCTCCAAGGAATCTCTTTTGCCCCACAACAAATCCGGATAATCTCTCAGCCAGATGATTGATAGATCTTCCGAGTCGTCCGAGTTCATCCTTTCCGGTGCCGTGCACACGAACGCTAAAATTCTCTTCTGCGATCTGCTCGGTTGCAACAGTCAGCTCGGAGATCGACCGGTTAAATCTTCTCAGAAAAGGAAACCAAATAATGATCGACAAAAAGATCACAATGAGTATCACGATGATCCAAGGCTTCGGATCAAAGAACAGACCATTTCCGGTCATTGAATCCGAAGAGACGATGACAGCAGCTTTGATCGGTTCCATTGTTCCATTCTCTGCGATCGGAACCCGCGCAATAGCCCAATATTTTGTAGGCGATGTCGTACGCATTATCCTTACCTGTCTACCGGGCGGAGGTCCGGAAAATTTACTTTCAGGCGGCGCACCGGGCGGTGGTTGGAAGGGTCTGCGCAAACCATCCATCAACTCCGTCGGTAGTTTTATCGGTTTCCCCGCAAGCTGTTCACCGGACTTTGCAAAGAGCGTAAATTCTACGCCGTAGGTTTTTGAATACGTTTCCTGCAGATCATCCCTTTCCACGCGCGACTTTCCGCTTGCTTCATCGGAAACCATACGGGAGATCATATCAATCCTTCCATCCGGGGCCCCGAGTAGGGGAGATCCGGGAGCAAAATCAAACTGTAAATTAAAAATAAAATATAGAACGCCGCCAAGAACGAGTAGGTTTATGAGAACCAGGAGTAAAATTTTCGAAAGTAGATTAATGCGCATTTTCATTGACAGATTTCACAACAGCTCTGCTTATTCCTCGATCTTGTCTGCAAAGATGTATCCAGCCGAGCGAATTGTTCGAATAAATTTCGGATTCTTGGGATCGTCGTTAAGCTTCCTTCTGATCGATGAAATGTGAACGTCGATCGAGCGGTCAAATACTTCATAATCTCTTCCGGAGATCTCATCAAGCAGATGATCACGTGACAAAATTCTATCCTTCGATGCGATCAGGCAATGCAGTAGATCAAATTCTATCGGCGTAAAATGAAGCGTTTTCCCGTCTAAGAAAGCGGAACGTGTTTCGGGTCGTACTAACAGATTTCGGACAGTGATCTCTGTAGAAACAGGTTGCGCTTGTTCGGCGGCAATTGAGGATCGTCTGACAACCGAACGAAGTCTGGCAAGCAATTCGCGCGTTGAAAATGTCTTTGGTAAATAATCGTCCGCCCCAAGTTCGAGCCCGACGATCCTGTCTGACTCATCGCCAAGTGCAGTCAGCATCAAGACAGGCACCGACGAGACTTTGCGGATCTCTTTCAACACTTCAAATCCATTCATTTCGGGCAACATTACATCGAGAATTACTGCGTCAAATCCTCCACTGTTTACCATTTCTATACCGATCTTTCCGGTTTCAGCGGTTTCGACGTCATATCCAAACGGCTCAAGATATTCTTTGACCATCCGCGAAAGTTTTACATCGTCATCAACCAATAAAATTTTAGCGTCGTATGCCATAGAATTCTTCCCGACCCCACCATAGAGCCGCTTTTTAACGTTATCGCTCTGAAACCGTTGCAGCCGCATGTTCGCTGTTACCGGAAAGAAAACCAGCAAATCCAGCGACCGATAAAATATATATTATTATTTTCACCCTTCTAACCAATTGTATTGTGGGCTTTAAACTTCTCTTTAGAATAAAACAAAAATCAGAAGAATGAGCATTATTTACAAAACATTTACACTTTAAACAGAAACCGTTCACTTTCATTTGTTAGCTTCGCAATAAATGCAAAGGATTTCGCCTGCAAATTCACGAAGGTTTTAACTGCAAAAATCGGGCAAATAAACAAATTAAATTAGCTAAGCAGACGAACGTAATCTAATGAATGTCTGATCTATTGGGACATACTTTAGGTAATATATTAGAATCTTGAGCAATCTATGAAAGTATTAAGCAAAACAGCCGGAATTTCTGAATGTCTTTTATTTGTAGCAATTACTTTTGTTTTTTTTATCGTGGCAGACCAATAGTGAGACCGTCAATGAAACGACTTCCACCACCACAAAAGGCGATAAAACATT
>JBGTEI010000059.1:0-2516 GCA_041747875.1 Pyrinomonadaceae bacterium
ATCATTTTTCACGATCAGCTCTGTCAGGAACCCTTCGCTTTCAATGTTCCGCTGAGCTGCCTTTATTTCGTTAAGAATTTCATTCCTGGTTTTAGTAGTTTTGATTTCTGAAAGTAATATTTCACCGTTGATTCCGGCTGTAACCCGGTCCTGAGCATCTTTCGCAGAATAGGTGCGTTTTCCCGGAATCCCAAAATAAAGCATACCCAGTAAAACCGGAATAATAATTACCCATTTATGTTTGTTTAGAAATCTGAATAACGGAACTTGAGTTTCTAATTCTTGATCGCTCATTAACCAATCCCTCCCAATAACACATCGGATCTAAAATATTCTTGCGCCATCGCATTCGCTCGATACGCACTTTCGCCAATTCCCGTCGCCCAAAATTTGCGCCTCGGAATTCCGATCTCCGGAAACTCTCGCGGCTCTTCACGCGATTCGACGTATCCCTTTTCAGCCATACGCGACAGCAAAACGTAGATCGAACCGCGCTTCAGATTTCCCTCGGATTCTTTGACCATCTCGAGCCCGTACATTTCGCCTGTGTTTACAAGTAGTTCCAAAATGATCAGTTCCTTTTTGGAAAGCCTTGGCAGCTCTTCGCTATTTTTTTCAGATTCCATTGATATTTCCCTGTCTTACATTTTTTCAGTGACGACTCTGACTTTATGTTTTCGAGAAAAATTTGTCAAGACTTTTTTATATGGAACAGTACAACGAAGAATAGTGAGCAAGTTTCCTTGTTTAAAATAGGATCTTTCGACACTACTCGTTACCGCTCGCTATATTTGTTGGAATGTGAGGCGAATTTTGAAAAATTGATCTATAGATTTGATAATACATCTTCGATCTCGCGCAAAACCCAATCGATCTCTTTTTCTTCAATAACATACGGCGGCATAAATAACAGAACATTTCCGAGCGGTCTAAGGACAATATTTCGCTTCAGAAATTCCTGATAAAGCTTTTGTCCTATGTCTGCAAGATATCCGCCTTTATCGACCGTTAGTTCAAACGCAAGTACCCCGCCGATAATCCGAACATCAGCGACGCGTTCAAACGCGCTTAAGGTCGCATCGAATTCGAGGAATTTTTTGTTTATGAATGCGATCTTTTCGAGTGTATTTTCTTTTTCAAAGAGTTCCAAATTTGCGATCCCAAGTGCACAGGCAAGTGGATTTGCACAGTAAGAATGACCGTGAAAAAAGGTCTTTAGTCGGTCATCGTCGTAGAAGGCAGAAAAGATCTCCTCCGTCGCAGCTGTCGCTCCAAGCGGCATATATCCGGCCGTCAACGCTTTTGATAAGCAAATAATGTCCGGAGTAATTTCTGCGTGATCACAGGCAAACATTTTCCCCGTTCGGCCAAACCCGGTGAGAACTTCATCGGCGATCAGCAAAACGCCGTACTTATCACAAAGTTCGCGAACGCGTGCTAAATATTCCTTTTCCCAAACGATCATCCCACCCGCGCCCTGAAGCATCGGTTCGATGATCACCGCAGAAGTTTCAGCGTGGTACTTTTTGAGGAGTTCTTCAAGACTTTCCGCGCAAGATAAGTTGCAGCGCTTTTTAGAATTCGATTTGGCGGCGCCCTCTGCACCCCTCATAACTATCGGGATTCTGCCTTCGGAACCTGGGACTTCGAACTTTGGACTTTGGACTCCGGACTTTGGACCTGCTCCGCATCTCCCGCAGTGCAGCGCATAAGGCGCTTCTGCCCGCAGAACTTTAAACAGCAGATCCTTAAACGGCGCGGTAAACGCCGAATCGTCGCTCGCCGACATCGCTCCGATGGTATCGCCGTGATAAGCATGTTCAAGCGCGATAAATGTCCGGCGTTCTTCGCCCTTGTTTCGCCAGTATTGATACGCCATTTTTAGCGCAACCTCGACCGCCGTCGAACCATTATCCGAATAGAAAACACGTGTCAGTCCATTTGGCAAAACTTCTACAAGTTTTTCAGCAAGTTTCACCGCCGGTTCGTGTGTAAATCCTGCAAAGATCACATGTTCTAATGTTTCAGCCTGCTTTCTAAGCGCTTCATTTAAATACGGATGTGAATGTCCGTGGGTATTTACCCACCAACTCGAAACGCCGTCAAGCAGTTTTCTGCCGTCTTCGGCATAAAGCCAAACGCCTTCGGCACGAACGATCGGAACCGGAAGAGGCGCGATCTTTTCCTGCGTGTATGGATGCCAGAGATATTTTCGGTCTTTTTCTAAAATGCTCATTTAATGAAATACTAAATAATCATCAACTATCTCACCTTTCTCATTTTTTTGTAGGCTATACCATCCAATCTCTTCATCATTTTCAGAGATAAGTAAAATATTGATTTCAATTACAAATTGGTGTTTATTTTTGCCTAAAAACTTAATTCTTACATTATCTTCTTTTATTTTAATATCATTGAGTGAATCTTCGATGTTGTCGGCAAAAAAACTATTTTCATTTTTACTTACGCATTCTTTGAATGCAATTTCTGCATCTTTATAAAGCGTATTAAAATCC
>JBGTEI010000060.1:0-3607 GCA_041747875.1 Pyrinomonadaceae bacterium
ATACGATCGGATTCATATTTTTAACGGTTTTTGCTGTGATGTGTTTGGTAATCAATTATTTTGCTTTTATGCGAAATTCAGACGCTGAAAACAACTAATCTAATTCGAATATGAAAGTAAAAATTATTGATCCCATTGAAATATAGAAACGTAAAAGCCACAAGATGAATAATTTACTTACCGCCGATCATTTAGAGTTGGACGATATTCTCGGTCAATTATTTTTAGCGATTGAAAAGAGCGTGAAAACAAAAGTTTTTGAAAAACTCGATTTGTTTTGGGCAAGACTTGCGACCCATATTCGTGCTGAACATCTGCATTTGTTTCCTGCAATTCTGAAGGCTGTTGAAATTCACGAGAAATCGAATAAGGGTCTTTCTCTGAAGTCTGTTCAAATCACGCTAAGCGGGCTTTGCGCCGACCACGATTTTTTTGTTCGGGAGCTTGCTGCCGGAGTAAAGTTGGCGCGGGAGATCGTCGTTCAAGATCAGGATACGGCGGAAAAGCTTTCAATGATCCGCAAAAATGTTGCCGGCGTTCATGCGCGACTTGATCGGCACAACAAGCTTGAGGAGTCTCAGGTCTATCGCTGGGCCGACGAACTCATATCCAAATCAGATCGCACAGGCCTAGCTAAACTAGTACAACGTGAATTGGACTACCTTCCTCCCCGCTTTGCTCGGGATCGAACCGGCAGACAGAAACGCAATTATGACTGAGTAAACTGGTGCGGTTCAAATGCAGAAACGCGCACGAAGTAAGCGTGTTCTACGTTGAGTACTTCGAGCCGGACGTATACTTACTTCGTGAATGTTTCTGCAAGAGCAACTTAAATTCAAGTCATGGTTGTCAGAATATCCTTTATATCCTGCTCCGTCGTGTCGGGATTTATAAAGCAAAATCGCGTAACCGTTTCAAATTCATCGCCCGATTTCCATTTTGTCGGCGCGACGAGTGCGAAGCCTTCGCGGTGATTCTTGTAGGTCCAGTTTCGATAATCTTCTGACGACCATCCTTTTCGGCGGAAAATCACGCACGACAGACTCGGCGCGCGAACCAACTCCACGTGGGCGGTCTCGGAGATCAATCTTCCGGCAATTTGGGCAAGCTCGATGCCTCGTTCGATCGCTTGTTCATAACGATCTGTGCCGTGCATTGCCAGCGAAAACCAAAGCGGAAGTCCGCGAACTCTGCGGGTAAGCTGGATCTGATAGTCTGCCGGGTTAAATCCCTTTGCTCCTTCGTCTGAGAAAATATCTAGATACGAGCCTTCCTGCGAATGCGCCGCCCGGGCCAGTTCGGGTTTTTTGTAGATCACGGCACCGCAATCGTAGGGCGAAAATAACCATTTGTGCGGATCGATCGTAACGCTGTCCGCCAATTCGATTCCGTTAAACAAGTGTCTGACAGAACCTGCCGCCAGTGCTCCGCCGCCGTATGCTGCGTCAACGTGAAACCAAAGATCTTCCGCCCGGCAAACATCGGCAATTCCTGACAGATCATCAATAATCCCTGCGTTGGTCGTGCCCCCGGTTGCGATCACTGCAAAAACCCGGTCGCGTTCTTTCGCCGATAAATTATCAATAGTTTGGCGGAGTTGAGCGCCCTCGAATTGGTCTTCTGTTTCAACGAGAAGTATATCGGCATCGATCACTTTCGCCATTGATCTTATTGAAGAATGTGCAGAACGGGCGGCGATCACAATTCCTCTTTCTTTTATTTTAGTTGCGTCGTTACTCCGCCAGAATTCTCTCGCGGTGACCATCGCCGAGAGATTTGCCGCCGTACCTCCGCTGGTGAAAACACCAAATGTGCCTTCGGGCATTCCGGTCAATGAGACGAGCCATTCCATAGCCTGGTTTTCGGCAAATATACAACCCGCTCCTTCAAGCCAAAACGCTCCGTGGACACTTGAAGCGGAAGTGACAAGATCAAACAGTACGGCGGCTCGCGTTGGCGATGCGGGTACAAATGCCAGGTGTCTTGGATGGTCGATCGGGACGCTCGCTTTGATCAAAGTGTCACGAAAAAGTGCAAATGCTTGTTCACCTCCGATCCCTTCGGGCGTGATAGTTTCGCCGACGAGGGCTTTTAACTCTTCCTCTTTTTTTGGAAATCCGAGTTCAGGATTGGAGTTTGTGATCCGGCCGATCGCAAATTTAATGACATCGAGTGACATTTCCACCAGATCGATATCCACATTGTGCATATTTAAATACTGCTTATTGTTAAAGTTGCTCATATTATCTCGTAATTATCGCCAGATCGGTCAATTGAGACAATCTCTCACGGATAATTTCCAACTTGTCTCTTGAAATGGTTTTTATCCGGGAGAATTCTGAACGGGCTGCGACTGCATTTCCGCGTGTTTCAAGAAAATACTTGTTTGGAACGGGTCGGGTCGGCAAATTTAGCTGAACTTCGTCGGGTCTTAATAAGCGCAAGATCTTTGCAAATTCAACAATTTCAAAGTCGTTTGGCGGGCGGAGGATCATCGTTTGGATCGCCAGAAAGCCATTAAATTCCTGTCGCAAAAGCCCGATCCCGGAAATTATCGATTCGTGTGTTATACCCATATGAGGGCGGTCAATTCGCCGTAACGTATCTTCAGACCAGGCATCAAGTTTGCAGAATATCTTGTCGGCAAGAGCAATTTCTTTTCGGACCTCCGGCAAATTAAGAAGCGTTGAATTGGTCAAAACAATTATCGGCTTACCGCAAATGGTTTTGGTCCTTTTTATCACTTCACCCAGATTTTTTGCCAGAGTTGGCTCCCCGCTTCCGGAGAATGTAATGACATCGGCGGTTTGCCATTCGGAATTTTTCAGATCATCCAATACTTTTGCAGTCGGTACAAAAGTGTCCCGCTTTGTGGTGACCCGATTGATCTTTCCAAGCTGACAATAGACGCATTCAAAAGAACAGATCGAATCAACGCAAAGAAGATCGACGCCGAGCGAACTTCCCAAACGCCACGATCGGACCGGACCGTAAACACTATTTGGAGCTGGGTTTTTCATCTGGATGCGGGGTGCGCAAAAGTTGTTACAATTATCTTCTACGAGAGATCAGATTCCTCCAAATCTATCCGGCTGCGGCAAAATGTTTTAAGAAAACGCTGTTTCGAACGGGCGGATGAGCGGCGGCTTTTGCTGTCGCAATAGGACGGTAGAAATAAATATACCATTCGCCCGGTTTTCTTTCCTCTGCCCAGCTCGCCATTTTATATCTTCTAAGAAACATCTCTCTTAATGGAACCGGGTCAAAGGCGTGTTTTATGAGCAGTATGTCTTTCTCAGTGTTCAGGTTTTTCCAACCGCGCAGGATGGTGCGCATCGGATCCCGTTTGGCAAAGTGAACCGGCATAAGATCGAGAAAATTTACGCGGCTGGCGAGGTCATCTAAATTTGCGATCTCTTTAGGTTTCACCGGAGGATTCGTTTCATGAAAATTAAGGTCATTTAGATCAAGTGCGGAAAGCTCCTTTGACAGCGTCTCTTCATCTTCTCCAAGAGCCAGATTTAATACGTAGAGCATCTCCGAAAGAGGAACCCGCGCAACTTTTGCTGCTTGTTCTACTGTAACCCTGCCGCCCATCGCGCGCCTC
>JBGTEI010000061.1:0-5118 GCA_041747875.1 Pyrinomonadaceae bacterium
TTTCCGATAAGTTTTGGACCGAAGTTATAATTTAATGTGATGGCTTCAAGAGTCAGCTCAAAAATGAATACATATATCGATGTTAATAATTGTTTAGCAATTGTGCACGAAAGTGCTACAATACCGAGCTAGATCGAATGAATTTCTCTACAAAGATTCCACCCCTCCAGGTTTCTTTAACTCTTGGTAAGTGCTAGTACTCTGCTAGTTCTCAGCTAGCTTTGTACGTATTTTATGTCGAAACGTAATTCCTTGTTCGTAGATTCGCAGATCCCTTTATATTATCAGCTCGAGAATTTGCTCCGTGAAAAGATCACATCCGGAGAATATGATGCCGGCGACCGAATGCCAACCGAAACCCAAATTTTGGAGGAATATGATGTTTCCCGGATTACGGTCAGGCAAGCTCTAAAAGCTTTGGCAAATGATGGCTTGATCCTTCGAAAGCAGGGGCAGGGAACATTTATTGCAGAAAGAAAAGCACGGAAACGCCGCTTTGCAAAAAATCCGCACTTAACCGGTTCTTTGGACGGGTTGATCGAGATGGGGCTCGATGCAAATGTAAGATTGCTTGATATCAATCTTATACGTGCTGAGAAGCGGGAAGCAGAAGTACTTGAGATTAAGGTTGGCGTTCCGATATACCGGATAGAGCGGCTGCGTATTTACAAACGAGAACCGTTTGGACTGATCATCAATTATCTGCCGGAGGAGGTCGGGAGCAGGCTTTCAGGTAAGCAGATGAATTCCGGCGCACTTCTGCAATCGATCGAGTCCAGTTCAGGCTTTAAATTGGAAAGTGCGCGTCAGGAAGTCTACGCTAGATTAGCCGACCCATACACAGCAGAAATCCTTAAAACGCGAGTCGGTTCTCCGCTTTTGACGATCGAAAGAATGGTTTACACTGATCATCAGAGACCGATCGAATATGTATACTCGGTTTATCAAAGCGAAATGTATGGTTTTTCGATGAAGTTTGAGCGGGAGAAATAGAAAGATATGAAAATTGCAATTTTGGTGGTCGGGATCTTAGGCGTCTTGCTGGGCATCATTGTGTCCGGGATCAGCTTGGCGTTGCCGGAAATTACGAGTAATCGGGTAAATTTTGAAGAGGCTATGATCGGTGTTGCAATCGGAGGATTGGTCTTTGTCGTGTCTATACTAATTGCATTGGTCGGTTTGGTTTTGATAATTATGAATCGGAAAAAAAGCTCACCGGCAGGCGGAAATTAAAGTACTAATAAAGACATAAGAGCGTGCCTGAAATAGGCTTGACGATCACTCTTTGAAGAATTTGGATGCGCATATTCCAAATTTATGTTAGTTCGTATTCCATTCCAAACGATCCGTAACAGGATTAATTGGAATTTTTATTGAAGCATCATAAAGATCATAAATTTGTGTTTTTGCCCGGCAAACCCGACGGCATTATTCCCCGCCATTGTTAGTGACATGATACTGCGCTTATTGGTATGCAGAGTAGAAATTAAGCGTGATGAAACATTTCGCTCCTATTCTAACGCGTGACCTGGGTTCAAGACCTGATAAACTTGTTAACACAAAATTTGTAAAAATTTTGGGAAACCCCTAAACGGGAATTCCTTCCGCCTCTTGCTCGATCAATATCAACAAAATAAAAATCAAATTTGACACGATTATCGTTTCCAAACTACACTGATTCTGCTAAAAACGAAAATGAAAGTCGTTTTCATTAAGTATGAAGGTTAACTTTAATTTTGTGCAGAATAGGAAGGAATTTTTCTTGTGAGTGATATTTTTATCGTGGAAGGAAGGATGTCGATCTTTTATAAAACACCGTTTTTCGTATTGGTGTTTCTAACTCTCGTGATGCCGGCGTTTTCGCAGACATTGAAGAAATGTTTCGAAGGCAGCGTAAAAGATGCGAATGACGCCGTAATAATAGGCGCGGACGTCTTGCTGACGGATTCGAATAAAAAGCCGCTAGAGCTTACGAGAACCGATGCTGAAGGTGAATTTCGTCTCGGCTGTTTTGAAAATGGCGAGTATTTCCTAACCATTTCAAATAAAGGAATGGCGGCGGTTGAAAAGAAAATTAATTTTTCAAAAAACGCGGCTCAGGTTTCCGTTATCGTTTTGGAAATGCAGTCCATTTCTGAAGTAGTTCAGGTAGACATCGAACCGATCTACGTAACTTCCGCAAGCGAGACAGTGACAAAAACCGCGACGCCATTGCGCGATCTTCCGCAGTCGGTTGAGATAGTAAACCGGCAGATGATCGATTCTCAAGCGGTACGTTCTATGCAGGATGCGCTGTCAAATGTAACAGCGGTTTCCGTAGCGCAGGGTGAAGGCAGACGCGATCAGTTTTTTATCAGGGGTTTCTCGGCGATCGGAGATCAGTTTGTCGATGGCGTGCGCGATGATGCCTTGTATTATCGCGATCTGGCGAATATAGAACAGATCGAGGTGGTTAAAGGTCCGAGCGCTGCATTACTTGGACGCGGATCTTCCGGTGGAATTATAAATCGTGTGACAAAAAAGCCAAATGTTTACCAGAAATTCGGTTCGTTTGAAGGAATTTTTGGTAGTTACGGCCTAAAGCGCGGCAATTTTGATTTTGGTTCTCCGATAATCGGCGAAAAACTTGCGTTTCGCTTGATCGCAGCGGTAGAAGAAACCGGAAGTTTTCGCCATTATTATAACGAAGAACGTTATAACTTTGCGCCTTCGCTTGTTTGGAAACCGTCGGCAAAAACTGACATTACTCTTCAAGTTGAATATTTGAACGATACCCGAACGCCGGACCGCGGCATTCCTTCATTTCGTGGACGCGCGATCGAGGTACCGGTCGGCACATATTACGGATCTCCCGAAAAAGACAGGATCCAAAACAAAGTTGATTCGCAGGCGCTGAAAATCGAACATCGAATGACAAATCAATGGACGATCCGCAACAATTTTCGACGGATCGGCTACGATACGGATTATTACAACACATACTCAAACGGAATTTGTTTGCTCCAACTCGATAACTCATGTACAACTTCAATTTCCTCGGGCATTTCCGAAAACGATAATGGGCTGCGTGTCGTTCGCGGTCAATATTCCGGCAAATTCAAACAAAAGAATTATTTTGATCAAACCGAGATCGTCGGACTATTTGTAACCGGGGGAATTACGCACACGATTTTAGCAGGGTTTGAATACGGCGTGCAGGATAAAGAAACTGTTAGGACGAATAATGCCGCTGCACCGCAAGTCGCGCTTTTAGATCCTGATCTTTCCGGACCAATTCAGGAACGGTCGCTTCGAAATTTTAGTAGATTCAGCGGGCAAACGATCGGATTATATTTTCAAGACCAGCTCACATTGAGCAAACATTGGAATGCTTTGATCGGAGTGCGATTTGATAATTTTCGGCAGAAACTAGATGATCTGCTGCCGGCAAACGCAGATCTTAAACGAATCGATAAACAATGGAGCCCGCGCGCCGGTCTTGTTTTTCAGCCCAATGATTGGCTGTCGTTTTACGGAAGTTTTTCGCGTTCGTTCCAGCCTTCGGGCGAGAATCTTTCGCTGGCGGTAAATGACCAGGAACTCGGGCCCGAGTTGACACGAAATTATGAAGCGGGAATTAAGACGACGATCGTTCCAAGAAAGCTGAATGCAAATATTGCCGTTTTCCATCTTCAGCGCGACAACATAAAGACGAATGATCCGCTAAATGTCGGGCGTCTGATCTTGGTTGGCGAACAACGAACTATTGGTTTAGAGGTCAACTTTTCCGGCGCACCGTTTGAGAAGTTTGATTTTGTCGCGGGATACGCGCTGCTCGACGCGCGGATCACGAGATCAAACAGTACTTCAGGTGGCGTTTCGCTTGAAGGCCGGTTTGCGCAGCTAACTCCGAGAAATTCCGGAAATTTTTGGATGACTTATGAATTACCAAAACAATTTCGAATCGGTTTGGGCGGGAATATTCGAAGCAAAACGTTTACATCGACGAATAATCTGGTAACTTTGCCCGGGTATGCGCGATTTGATGCTTCAGTTTCGTGGCGCGCCGAAAAACATTACGAGATCGCAATCAATCTGAAAAACATTCTCAACCGGAAATATCTCGAAACGGCGCATAACGATAATCAAATAATGCCCGGAGCGCCGGTAAATGGTTCGGTCAGTTTGCGCTATCGCTGGTAGTCGAATTACGTACATTTTGAGAAACCGCATAGAACCCTGGTTTGGGGCTCCGGATTCCGGCTGTTTCTTTTTCCCGGTCAAAAAGTAAGGACTGCCTGAAAAGGCAGTCCTTACTTTAACTTAATTGAGGAAATCAAAATTTCCAATTTCCAATTTCAGAAAATAAATTTCAAATCCACAACTCACAAACGAAATCTCACAAAACAAATCTCGAATTTCACGATCCAAATCGAAAAATGTAAAACGAAAGCAATCAAAAGAAAAAAAGACCGCCTAAAAAGATACTCTTTATAGACAGCCTTATTTTGAAAATTTAATATCTCCTGGAATCAATAACTTTCAGAGTTACTATCTTCTAGTATTAATACATTGCGATCGGTATCCTTCTAAATCCGACAATTCGTTTTTCCCAATATCCTGAAAACGTAGAGTAGGTGATTCCCTTACTCGTCGACGCATGATAAAAACCATTCTCATCTGCAACAATGCCGACGTGTCCTAAATTATTAAAAAATACAAGTGTTCCAAACTGGTAGCGATCCTTTCCGTATACCGGATCAAATGTCTGCCAAAAATTGCTCGCACTTGTGCGGGTAAAATCTACGCCGGCTTCCTGGAAGACCTTCCAAACAAAACCGGAGCAATCATATGTATTCGGGCCTGATGATCCGTAACTATATCTGATTCCCATTTTTGCCCGGATCGATTGAATCATCATCCCCTGAACCATCGCACCGAAACTATTCTTAGACGCATTTGATGAACTATTGTCATCACCTACGGATCTCGATGATGCAGTTTTCTTTACTAAGGATTCCGATTGCTCTTTCTTCTTTACAACTACGATTTGGTTGGTTAAACCCGTCGTGCGGGTTGTCGGTGAACTCATCACTTTTACGGTCGGTCTCGATTCTGTCTCCGTTTGTTTTGCGGGTA
>JBGTEI010000062.1:0-8576 GCA_041747875.1 Pyrinomonadaceae bacterium
GGGACTAAATTCGATCGAAGCCGTCCGGGGCCATCTTTTGAATGGGACGCACGACGATGTGATGAACGCGCTCGTTGGTAAACACCGGTATCCTAGGGCGCGGGCGCGGTACGTAATTGCGTCGCGGACTTTTCTTGAAGAACACTGCGGAATGCGCCTGAGAGATAAACTGTCCGAATTTGACTGTCATTTCGAAAGACGCGATTGGCTTGTTAAAGAGAAGGGCATAAAGGGGTTAGGGTACAAAGAAGCGAGCCATTATTTACGCAATATTGGCTTTAAAGGTTACGCAATACTCGACAAACATGTATTGCGCTGCCTGGCGGAATTGAAAATAATTGAGGAACCAAAGCCACCAAATACACGTTTGAGGTATCTAACGGTTGAAAATCAATTAAAAAAATTTGCTGACCAGATAAGTATTGATTTCGATGAGATGGATCTCGTTCTGTGGTCGATGAAAACAGGTGAGATATTGAAATAGTCCGTTTTTCGGACCATCTGTCGATCTATAATAAGGATAAAAATATGCGAATTAATGCTAATCCGATGCGAATCCATTTTAAAGGGTTTCGTTTTGAACGTGTTTTACTTCTGGTCTGTTTGTCAGCACTTGTTTTCTCGATTCCTTCAATTGCGGCAGATGATGTACAAAAGGTTGATCTTTCCGATACTGAAAAACAAATAAAAGAAGCGAAAAAACTTGCCCGAAAGGGTAAAACGGTTGAGGCGGCGAGAATACTGAAAGGTGTTATCGCGCGCAATCCGCAAAATAGTCCTGCGAAACTGGAGCTCGCATATATTTTGCTCAAAAATCGCGACCTTATTACTTCATTTAACTATTCCTATGAAGTAGCGAAAGCCGAACCCAAAAATTCGTACGCATTTGCCATATTGGGGACGGTTTATTTGGGCGCCGGTAATTTTTCGGAAGCACGTCAATTGTTGTTTAATTCTATTCAACTTGATAAAAGGCAAGCGCTTGCCTGGGCCGGAATGGGGCTTCTCGAGTTTTATGAGAATCGCATCGACAAAAGCATTCTGAATATGCGCGAAGCGGTTTATCACGAACCGGGTGAGCCCGACTTTGCGTTTGCACTGGGACAGATCGCGGCCCGGGCCGAGCAGTATAAAGAAGCGGCCGAGGCGTATGAGAAGTTTTTGAGAATTTCGCCAAGGACGGATCATGAAAGACGTGATCGTATTAAGGGACTGATCAAATTTCTAGATTTTTTGGGAAATAAATCGTCCTTGTACGAATTGGGTGGTGAAGATCAGGCGTCGTTGGATATGAAGTTGGTCAACAATCGTCCCGTGATCCAACTCCGGCTTGAAAGTGACGGTGAACCGCTGAATTTCGTATTGGACACCGGTTCGGGAATGACCGTGATCTCTAATAAAACGGCAAAAAGATTGAAAATACGACAGATCACAAGGGGCGGGCTCGCACGAGCATTAGGCGGCGACGGTAAGTTTGAAATTATTTACGGTTTTCTGAACAAAGTCTATTTTGGCGACGCAAAGGTGAAGAATGTACCCGTTTATATTCGCGAATTTCACAATAAATCAGAGGACGTAGATGGGTATATCGGACTATCATTGATTTCCAAATATATTACGACGATCGACTACGGAAACGGGGTTTTTGTGCTCGATAAAAAAGACTCGGACAATCGGGATTACACAAATATCGAAGGTGCGATGACGCTTCCGCTCCGGTTGACTTCGAGCGGATTCCTCAGTGGTGAAGTAAAACTGGAAGGGATCGAACCGTCGCTGAATTTTATTGTCGACACGGGGGCAAGCGTATCGGTTATCTCGAAAGACCTTGCCGGAACGCAAGAACTTAGTCCGTATCTTTCGGATGAGACGATGCGTGTGATCGGTGCGGCAGGGATCACTGAGAACGTGCCGTCGTTTTTGCTTCCGGGGATTACATTTGGCAGCTTCTCCCGAACCAGTTTGAAAGCGATCGCGCTTGATCTTGATATGATCAATGAAACCTCGGGCTTTGAACAGGCGGGGATCCTTGGCGGGAATTTCCTAAAGAATTATCGCTTGACTTTCGACTTTAAGGGTTCGAAGGTTACCTTTATTCCGAACCAAAAATAAGCGCTTGGCTGGTTTTTGAACGGCTTTTTCGCTAAAAGTTGATTGTCGCCAAATGACTTTTTGTTAAAGTTGTTCTTTATGAAAAAAAGCGTATATCTTGAGACTTCCGTCGTAGGTGCATATTTGGATAACGGCGAGCCATTTCGCCGTGATCTGACGATTCGATGGTGGGAGCATGAATTATCGGAATATCGTGCGTTCTCTTCGATCCTGGTCAGACGGGAACTCGAATTTTTGGTCGAACCTCACAGAAAAAGCTATCTCAATTTAGTAAAACCAATTGAAGAACTCGATCTTGCGGAAGAAGTTGCGATACTGGCAGACGGATATATTTCACGTGGAATATTTCACCGGAAGTATATTGCCGATGCACTTCACGTTGCGCTCGCGTCTTTTCACAAGATCGATTACTTGGTGACATGGAATTTTGGACACATCGCAAATGTCAGAAAACAAGCCCGGGTCAGACTCTTTAACACAGCTGCAGGGTTTTTTGTTCCGATGATCGTCACTCCCGAATTTCTGGTGCATACTTTATAAAATTCGCGGATCTGCCGGTTGACCATTGATAGCACTCTATTTACACTCAAATTAATGTACCGAAGACCAAAATTCCTGGAACTTTTGCTTGAGATCCGCGAGCAAATGGCTCGTGATGCGGATTACGACGTTGATCTTTTTGCGGAGATGGTTCGTTCGGGAAAGTTTTCCAGCGAACAGGAGAAGTTTTCTATAGAAGTCAGAGATCCTGAAAACCGTCCATCTAAGAATAAGCAAAACAAAAGATCTAAGGACTAACTGCCTGAATTAGTTGCTTCAGTTTGTATGCGGCGATATTTAATATATTCATTACTTTCAATTTTGCTGCTCGCTGCCGCCGGCGCGGTGGCATATTACTTTTTTACGCAATATTGGATCCATCGTTACGACACGTTAATCGATCGACAAGCTCAGGTTTACCGGCTTGATGACAAATTAGTATGGAGTGTGATCTATGAAGAAACATACTTTAGCGCCTGGCAGATCGGAGCTGATAAAGAGGTAGGTTTAATGCAGGTTACGCCTACGGTTGCAAGAGAATGGGCGACCGCGACCGGATTAAAGGAATTTGAAAAGCGGACTGCAAATAATGTTGAGGAGTTTTTGAAAGATCCCGAAAGAAATATTCAGATCGGATGCTGGTACCTCGAAACCCTGAGCGTCAGATACAGGGATTTTCCGGCCCAGATGGCGATGACACTTGCGGCATATAATGCGGGTGCAAGCCGTGTGGAAGAATGGACGATAAATAATGATGCGGCAAAGCTTTCTGAAAAGCAGTTCGTCGCGATGATAAAGATCCCGTCCACGAAGTTGTACGTATCTTCGATCCTGGCTCGATACAGAGAAAAGTAATCGGTACGGTTATCATTTTGAATTGCGTGATCAACGGGTCGTTTTTTATGAAGATCTATACCGCCAAAAATCTGCTGCCGATCTCGGGGAAACCGATCACCGATGGCGCCGTCGGAGTTTCAGATGGAAAGATCGCGGCGGTTGGGAAAAAACGCTTACTAACTTCAGAATTCCCGGATGCCGGGATCATTGACCTTGGTGATGCGGTAATTATGCCGGGTTTTGTAAATGTTCATTCTCATCTTGAGCTTTCGATCTTTCGCGGCTTCCTCGATCGGTTTGACAATGACTTTTCTTCCTGGCTGATCACCCTGACAAAAACGCGAAAAGAAAAATTGACCGGCGCGGATATCAAACTTTCTGCGGAATTTGGAGCGGCCGAAGGAATTCGTGCTGGTGTAACCTGCTTTGCAGATATCGGGCGATATGGAGAAGCGGGATTTGAGGCGCTCGTCAAGACCGGGCTCCGCGGAATTGTTTTTCAGGAAACCGAATTTTCACCTGATAGCAAAACCGCTAACACTGACTTTGCGCAGTTGTTCGAGAAATTCAAGTCGCTCCACGAACGGGAAACGGATCTCGTAAAAGCCGGGATCTCTCCTCATGCGCCTTACACGGTAAGTTCAGAACTCTTCGGGAAGATCGCGGAAGCCTCGATCCTGGCAGGTTTTCCGATAACGATCCACGCTTCTGAATCAAATGAAGAAGAAAATCTGATGGCGAACGGAAAAGGATTTTTCGCCGGAATATTCGAGGTTCAGGGAATAGACTGGAACTACCCGGGGTCATCTTCGATCGAGTATTTAAGCAGGCTCGGAGTGCTTTCAGCAAAACCACTTTTGGCGCATTGCGTCACGGTTTCTGAATCGGATATGGATCTGATAGCCGCAAGTGACGCGCGAATTGCTCATTGTCCGAAATCAAACGCAAAGTTTGGTCACGGCGTTGCGCCATTTGACGGTTTTATCAAGCGCGGAATAAAAGTCGGGTTTGGAAGCGATTCGGTTGCGAGCAATAATTCGTGCGATCTTCTGGAAGAAGCGCGTTTCGCAGCGCTGTTTGCCCGTGTGACTCGAAGATCAAAAACGTTTCAGACAGCGGAAGATATGATAAAAACTGCCACTCTTGGCGGAGCAGAGGCGCTCGGACTTGAAAATGAGATCGGCTCATTAGAAATTGGCAAACAGGCTGATATAATTGCTGTGTCAACGAAAAACATAGCGCAACAGCCGATCTACGATGTTTGCGCGAGTCTGCTTTTTGCGAGTAATGCGCGTGATGTGATCTTTACGATGGTTGGTGGACGGGAGTTGTTTGCGGACGGTGAATTTTTGTCGGTTGATGAAAAAGAGATCAGCGCGAAAGCGCAGGAGCTTTCGTCCAGATTGGTTAGTTAATGCCGGATCTGGTTTGTGCAGAACGGAGATTTAAGAATTTTATATGAGTGATGTATTCGAACTTGCGGGCAAAAGTTTTTCTTCCCGCTTAATAATTGGAACCGGAAAATACCGCAGTTTTGACGAAATGAAGGCTGCACATAAGGCGTCGGGTTCGGAAATGGTAACAGTTGCGGTAAACCGTGTTCCGCTTGACCGCAAGGTTGAATCTTTCCTTGATCATCTCGATCCGGAAATGCACATTTTGCCAAACACAGCTGGCTGTTTTGACGCGGAACACGCGATCAGAACGGCACGATTGGCGCGCGAAGCGCTCGAAACCGATTGGATAAAACTTGAAGTAATCGGAGATAAGATCACGCTTTTGCCCGATAATGAGCAAACGCTGTATGCCGCAAGAATTCTCGCGGATGAAGGTTTTATTGTATTGCCCTATTTTACCGATGATCTGATCATGGCGAAAAAACTTTTAGATGCAGGATGTCCCGCCGTAATGCCGCTGGCAGCGCCGATAGGCTCGGGTTTGGGTGTTCAAAATCCGGCAAATTTGAAGATAATGAGAGAACAGCTGCCGGATGCGGTAATAATCGTCGATGCGGGTGTCGGAACTGCTTCAGATGCTGCGATCGCGATGGAACTTGGTGCGGATGCGATATTGATGAATACTGCGATCGCCGAAGCTCAGGATGCGGAGAAAATGGCGCTGGCGATGAAATTTGGGGTTGAAGCCGGAAGACTCGCGTATGAATCGGGAAGAATGCCAAAGCGCCTTTATGCAAGTGCGTCGAGTCCGATCGACGGCGCGATCAAATAGAACTATTTTTCGATGTATTATTTGAAGATCTTTGTTTTCGCAGTGTTTTTCGCTTTTGCATTGTTTTCGTGCTCTTCTGAAACAGTGCGAAAAGGTGGAATCGTAATTGAAGGCAGCAAAAGTTATGAGGCGTCACTGTTTAGGCAGAATTGTGCGATATGTCACGGAAGTGAGGCGTCGGGCAAAGTGGTAAACGGTGTACAAATTCCGAGTTTGCGTTTTGGCGATGCGGCAACGAGAACCAAAGAGGAGATCTATCAGCAGATAGCGCATGGAAAACTGCCAATGCCGGGTTTTGACAAACAGTTAACCGAAAAGGAAATGCATATGATGGTCAAATTTATTATGTCTGACCTTCAGGGGCGGGGCGAAGAAAAGTCGATCAAAAAATGAAAATATTAATAACAGGTGCGAGCGGATTGGTTGGTAGTGAATTGGTTCCGAGGCTTAAGGCGATCGGCCATCAGGTATTCAAACTTTCCAGAAAATCGGCTGAAAAGTCTGACGAGATCAGTTGGGATCCGTATGACGGTTTTGCTCCATCAGAATCGGCAAAGCTGGAAGGGATCGACGCCGTCGTGCATCTCGCCGGTGAAAGTATCGCAGATGGAAATTGGTCAGACGAAAAGAAAAAGAAGATTCGCGACAGCCGGGTTTTAGGAACGCGGACACTTGTAGATGCGATCAAAAATCTCGAAAAACCGGCACGCATATTTGTCGGATCCTCGGCGATCGGATTTTACGGAAGCCGCGGAGATGAAATTCTGACAGAAGAAAGTGAAGCCGGAAAAGGTTACTTACCCGATGTTTGCAAGGAATGGGAAGCCGAGACGGATAAGGCAGCGGATTTTGGAGCGCGGGTCGTAAACGTTCGGACGGGTATCGTCTTGTCAAAAGAAGGCGGTGCGTTGGGGAAAATGTTGACTCCTTTTAGCCTCGGGCTTGGCGGTGTGATCGGAAGCGGAAAACAATACATGAGCTGGATATCGATCGACGACCTCGTAAATATCCTGATATTTGTTTTAAATAACGACAGCATAGATGGCGCGGTAAACGCGACGGCACCGGATCCTGCGACAAATGCAGAATTTACGAAAGCACTGGGATCGGTAATGAACCGGCCAACAATTATTCCCGTGCCCGAATTTGGGATCAAGCTCCTTTTTGGAGAAATGGGTGAACGGCTCGTCATCGAAGGAGCCCGTGTAATTCCAGAAAAACTCAAAGAAGCGGGTTATAAATTCATCTACGAAGATCTTGAAGCCGCGCTGAAACACGCCCTCAAAAGTTAACAGAATCTTAAATTTTGCTTACGTAAAAGCAGACGGTTGACATTGCGTTCTATTGTAACTAAAATTGTTACAGTTATGGCAAATAGTCAATTCGCAATGGCAGTTCATGTTCTCGCTATGCTCGCAAATAATTGCGATGAGCGAATGAAATCGGGCTATATAGCGAAAAGCGTAAACACAAACGCAGTTGTAATCCGGCGTCTTCTGTGCGATCTGCACGACGCCGGACTTGTTGTTTCACAATCCGGATATTCAGGCGGAACGTGTTTAACAAAGAAACCGGAAGAAATTCAGCTATTGGAAATTTATGAGGCGGTTTCGCATGATGAAGTTTTTGGACTCCATCCTAAGAAACCAAATCAGGAATGTGATATCGGACTGCATATCACGACGATCCTTGGCGGATTGCAGCGTGAAATTGACGAAGCGGTAAATGAAAAATTTGCGAGTTACACGCTTCAGACGATCATCGACAATATCGACAAAAATAAATCGGAAGCGGGAGATTAGTTTGTGAGCAAAAGCTTGATTTCAAATGAAGAATTAATTAACCAGTTAAAGTGGCGCTACGCGGTGAAAATTTTCGATCCCGGGAAAAAGATCTCAGATGAAGATTGGCAGGCCCTTGAGGAAACATTGGTTCTCGCGCCATCGAGCTACGGGCTTCAACCTTGGAAATACTACGTCATAAGCGACGCTGAAACCCGAAATCGTTTGCTGCCGCATTCATTTCACCAAAGGCAGGTGGTTGATTGTTCCCATCTTGTCGTGATAGCAGCCCGCGCAAATACTTGTCCAAGTTACATTGAAAAATATGTTGACCGAATAGTTGAGGTTCGCGGAACGCCTCCGGAAGAATTGGAAGTAATGAAAAACGTGATGATAAACACGCAAAAAGCCGCGACGGAAGAGGGATTCATAAACGAATGGGCAGCACGCCAATGTTTTATTGCGCTCGGGTTTTTGATGACTGCAGCTGCCGTAAGGGGCATCGACACATGCCCGATGGAGGGCTTTGTTCCGGCTGAATACGACCGGATCCTCGAAATAGAAAACGACGGATATTTCTCTGTCGTCGTATGCGCACTTGGTTATCGGCATGATGAGCGTGATTGGCTCGGTAAACTGCCAAAGGTGAGATTTAAGAAAGAAGAAGTTATTAAGAAAATATGAAGAATTATTTAGATCGATCAATGACGTTCAATGAATATATCGCGTTGATCGATAAATTGCTCGAAGAGGGTAAAACGACGGGGGCCGACCAATCCGATTCAATGGTTGGATACGGTAAACTAAACCGCCAGCGAATGAAGCGCCTCGCCAAGACGGTGAAACTGAATGAAACGATGATCGAACTCGCACGGAGCGCAGATCGAAAAATGATCTGGCTCATTTTAACCGAAGGATGGTGCGGCGACGCGGCTCAGAATGTTCCGGTGATCGAAAAGATCGCGGAAGAAAATCCGGGAATTGAAACGCGGTATATTCTGCGGGACGAAAATCTTGAGTTGATGGAGAAGTATCTCACGAACGATGCGCGTTCGATCCCGAAGCTGATCGCGCTTG
>JBGTEI010000063.1:0-2396 GCA_041747875.1 Pyrinomonadaceae bacterium
ACTTTAACGATCGTCAAAATAATCAAAGGAATAAAAGTAAGGACCGTCAGCTGCACGAATTTCGGCAGCCGTTCGCTGTAAATAACCAATGCGCGCCTGAGCAAGACTCCCAATCCTTCAGAATTTGCACGTACTTTGTTAGCGAAAGCCTCTGCGCTATCGGGGCGCTCGTCAGGGTTCTTTGCCAAAGACTGCATTACGATGCCTTTTAGTTTCTTCGGAGCCTTTTTCGCAACAAGCGGCGGCGGGGTCGCAATTTTGTGCGATTCCATTACGCTCAAATAATCGCCTTCAAACGGCAATTTTCCCGAAAGCATTTGATATGCGATGACCGCAAGTGAATATATATCTGATCGGTTTGTAAGTTTTTCGCCGCGACATTGCTCTGGCGACATATAAAGAGGCGTTCCTAAAACGGCTCCGACGCGTGTCAGGTTTGACGTTTCCGGCGAGTTCAGAAGAATCTCACCTGTAGATCGTGAACTGTGAGAAATTAGCCGCGTACCTTTTTCTGATGCGGATTCCGGTTCATTCGTAGATTCCGAGCCTAAAATTGCAGTACCGCCTTCACTATCGACGCCCGATCTATTAGAAGGATCAGAACTGTTTTGGATCATGGTCCCGGCTTCTGAAACCACGGTGCTCATACCATCCGAATGTGCGATTGTTTCTCCGTCGGAAGCTATTGTCGGCGACTTTTGATCGACGAATGTCTCTACGTCTCCGATATCGGCGATCGTTTCGCTTCCACGTTCTAATTTTATCCCGTTCCGGTCTGTTACTTTAGCTGGTATAGAACTACCATCTTCATCGCTTAATTCCTCAAGTTTTGCTATACCAAAATCTAAAACCTTAACGGTGTATCCGCCGCGCTGATTAGGTTCGAGCCAAATATTATCAGGTTTCAGGTCGCGGTGAATAATCCCTTGTTTGTGAGCTTCTTCAACAGCAGAACAGACCTGTTCCAGAATATCAATTGAAAACGAGATCGGAAGCTGCTTTTCTTCATCCAAAACCTCACCAAGAGTACATCCGTCGAGATACTCCATCACCAAATACGCAGCGCTTTCGCCGGCCTCATTAGTAGAAAACCCAAAATCGGTCACATCTACAACGTTAGGATGCCGCAATCTTCCGGCAGCTTTTGCTTCACGTCGAAAACGCTCGACAAATTCAGCTCGCTGCATAAATTCAGGGGTGATCACTTTAACCGCCACCGGTCGCGCCGTACCGATATGCGTCGCCAGGTAAACGCTTCCCATACCGCCTTTGCCAAGCAATTTTTCTATGCTGTATTTTCCGTCGAGTACGTGTCCTACGATACCGCTGTTGTTCATAAACTACTGCCAACCTTACCTGTATTTTGGTTAGTTATGCAAGTTAATACGAATCGGGACTGGTTAAGTTTATTGAGTGATTTTAGGGGTGAACTTGAAACCGGGAAATAAGTTTTCGCGAGGAAGGATATTACCGGCGATCTCGGGTTTTTCTTTTAGAAGCTTCTTAATTATTATCGAGCCGTTAAAAGTCTTGAAACTCAAAGTACAATTGCCTTCGCCAATTCGTCCGCTGAGTGATGTGGTGTCTCCCAGTCGTTCTTTTCGGATATCCAGAAGTGGTAATTCCGAGCTAAACCCACCTCCGTATGAGGCAGTGAATCGACACGATGTATCCGTCGCAATTGCCAATCCAATAACACCATAACTACTGCTAAAAGTATACTTACCGTAATTTGCGATCTTGCCGATATAATTTATCGAACCCGAGACAGAACTCGCTTCGACATCTCGCTGCCCAATCGACTGCATCGTAACTGAGCCGCCCTGAGACTTCGCCTTTAGAAAATCGCCGATATCATTTGATTCGGTTTTATAAGCAACGATATCGCCGGATGTCGTTTCCATAGTCATTTTACCGCCGGATTCTTTTATCGTTACGTTCCCCCGATAAGTTTGAGCTTTCGCTCCATTGCTGATCCGGTTGAGGAATATATTTCCGCCGCTGTTTTCAACATCCACCCATCTAACGGTATCAACAGTCGTCTCACTAACAAGACTTTTTACTTTGACGCTTGCATTTATCGGGACGTCAAGTTCGATCGTTTCTCCGGAAACGCATCCCGGACTGCCGCCGACAACCCCAACGCCGGAACCACTTCTGTTCCGATTTCTAACGGTGAATTCATTTTTTCCCGTTCCGATCACCTCAACCCAAACGGGCAACTGTTCGTCACCGCCGCGTTCCCGGACCTTAAAATCAACCTTGCTTCCGCCATCAACGAACGCGCGAACTTCGTTCCTATTCCATCCATTTATATTCACGTTTCCCTTGCAAACATTGATCGAAACGTAAACTTTTGGATGGGTTAAAATAGACTTTTCCGATATATCATCCGC
>JBGTEI010000064.1:0-5843 GCA_041747875.1 Pyrinomonadaceae bacterium
CCAACCGGTTTATTGAACGATCTACGAGTTCACTCTCAATAGCGGCCCTCGCCGCCTGAACAACCCGGAACTCATCTCCGCATTCTGCTATCCGTGTCCATGCTTCAGCCCGGCTAAAACTTAAACGAAACAGCGAGCGGGCTGCTGCGGCGCGTACTTCTCTCGTTGGATCCGCGCAAGCTAAAAGAATTGCTTCAAAAACCGATTCGTGATCAAAATCTGCAAGCGCCCCTACCGCGTTTGATCTCAGATTTGCCGAAAGATCATACATAGCAATCTGGGATAATGCTTCGATCGAATTTCCATTCTTAAACTTCGCTAAAACCCTCAACGCCAATTCCCTTACCTCTACATCTTCCTCATATTCGTCCTGTGCCTGCTCGATCGCACTTAAAAGTCCCTGGTCGTCAGAAAGTGGAAGCGGCTCAACAAACGGCGACTCGTCTAATTCAACGATTCCACGTACCGGAAGTTTTTCAAAGGCCTTTGTCTCGAGTTTACGCCGCCTCTCTTTAAGTTCCAGGTCAGAAACTTGCGCCGCCTTGGCAGGGTTTTTCGAAAGAACTCTGCTTGTCTGAGGTAAACCTTTTGGAAACTTGCCGGATTTCTTCTTTGGAGATTTTGAGATCGATTTATACCAATCAAGTTCTTTCTTCGCATCAAGCGAATCATTATCCCAATCATTTGTGCCCGTTGCCCTTTCGTTCGAACCGGCTGCCTCACTCTTCCTCTTGTACAAAAAGCCGATCGCGCCCGCTAGAGCAAGCACTAGGACGAACAGAGTGATATACCACCATGTAAAATCCTCCGGTGGTATTTCCGGCTGTGATCTCTGTGCTCTTACGGCAGGCATCTGCGCCAGCAAACTTGTAATTCCAAAAAGGATCGTAAACGCGCTTCCAATAAGTCTTTTGGATAAATTAGTATTATTCATTTGTGTTTTCATCGTAAATATCCGGTTAGAAACAGCAATTGTTCTGGTAAGGATTGGGAAAGCCGTGAGGTTAGCAATCAAATTTATGAGGTCTGCATTTGCGTGTATGGCAGCTGCGCGAAAGGTTGCGCAAAACTCCACGAACTATTATGCATCTTTTCACTATAAATGTGAAGTAAAAAGTTTGTTTATTGTTAAAACTTTTTCAACCTCTTGAAATTTATCGAAATCGAGCCACGGGCGAGCGTCTGCTCTTTACCAAAACGCCGATCCATATTATGTTTAGTACAATTCAAATAAATTATCCTGCGAAGTTACTTCGCACTTATAAGTAATTATGGCGGTTGGCACTGTTTCCGAAACTAATATTTTTGGTCTTGAAAGGATCCATCAGGGAAAGGTTCGTGACGTTTATAAGGTCAATGACGAAGAACTGCTTCTTGTTGCAACCGACCGGATCTCGGCGTTCGACTGTGTGATGCCAAATCAGGTTTCCCGAAAAGGCGAAGTATTAACTAAGATCTCTGCTTTTTGGTTTAATAAGTTTCGGGCGATAACGGAAAACCATTTGATCACAACGGATTTTGAGGAAATGCCGGAGATTGTCAGGAATCAACTCGAGCTTCGAAGTCGTTCGTCTCTTGTAAAGAGAACCGACGTGTTTCCTGTCGAATGCGTTGTCCGAGGATATCTGGAAGGTTCGGGATGGAAAGATTATCAAACTACCGGGGAGATCTGCGGACATAGACTTCCTCCCGGTTTAAAACAATGCGAACAATTACCCGAACCGATCTTTACGCCGGCGACAAAAGCTGCAAGCGGGCACGATGAAAATATTAGCGAAGGAAGATTCTCAACGATCGTCGGCAAAGAAAAAGCATCGATCCTAAAACAGCGAACACTCGATATTTATCGGGCGGCAAGCGAATACGCAATTTCCCGCGGAATTATCATTGCGGACACTAAATTTGAGTTCGGCTCGGATAAGGACGGAAATATTTTGCTCATCGATGAAATTCTTACGCCCGATTCGTCACGATTTTGGGAGGCGTCAAAATATTCTCCCGGTAAGGCGCAAGCTTCGTTCGATAAACAGTTTGTAAGAGAGTATCTGGAAACTTTGGATTGGGATAAGCAACCGCCAGCTCCGAAATTGCCTCAAGAAATTGTCGATGCTACAACCTCGCGTTATTTAGATGCTTATAAATTATTGACCGGAAACGACCTATAAAGTTATGAAAATGCGAGAGCAGATGGAGGCATTGGTGGAAGGAATGCTAGACGGGCGAATTTTGCTTGACGAAGCGATCTACGAGTTTGAAAAGCTCTACATTCAAGAATGTCTTAAGCGAAACAACGCACACATCACAAAAACCGCAGGCGTTTTGGGCATACACCGTAACACCCTATCGAAACGCATGACTTCTTATAACGAAAACAACCTTAAAAGCATGGTGAAGCGTAGATAAACGACTTCGGAGGAAAACAATTCAAATGACCTCGACCCTATCTCCGATTTTGATCAATTGTCCAAAGTTTTCAGCGACCAAATTCTGACCAAATAACACGTCGTTCTTATTCAGACCGAGGTTCTCGTACGTTTCCGGGTAAACTTGCTCGGCTTTCCGAAACGAAGCGAGAGTTTTCAATGGCTCTTTCACGTCAGAAATTCCTGTTGCCTGATCGATGGTCGTTATTGCACATCTTGCGCATGGTTTTGTTATACGAAAGATAGTATTGCCGATCCGGATCTTTTCCCATTCATCTTCTTCGAACGGCCCCGAGTCTGACACTACAATGTTTGGCCTGAAACGATTCATCGGGATTTCACTTTCAAGTTTTGAATTTAGATCAGCAAGAGTGTTTTCACCTATTACTAAAACCGGATAACCATCCGCAAAGCTTACGATCTCATCTCCTTTGTTAAAGACCTCATTGATCTGACGTCTCGTATTGAGCGGCATTTTCACAAGCCTGCAGTCGGTTTCAAGCACTTCACTAAACCACTTATTTATTCCAGCATTGGCCGCGATGGCGTCACAATAACTTTGCCAGACACGGACCCGCACGACATCCGAATCCTCAAACTCTTTCGGGATTCTTAATTCTCCATGCCCGCTTGAAGATACGATGATCTCGTTATCGCGAAGTTCGCAAGCTATAGTCGCCATTTTTGAGAATTCTCTCTGGGTCACCAGATCATTATTTTTGTCAATGATCATAAAACGCCGATCATCTACCAAGCCGCGGTCCTCAACAACGGCGGTTTCAAGAGCGATTCCGCGCAACGATTTGACAGGGTAAACATTGATCTCCGAAATGAACATTTTAAACTTGATACTCCCGTTGTCAGATTTTCTACGAACCCGACCTCTATACTTGACAATACCGCTCCGTTTTATGATACTAGCAGTCATAGACACAGAGTGCTAAAAAGTCGGATTTACAGCCGAGACACTCAGGATTTTATTATAAAAGTACCAAACTTTATAGAAGGAGTAACAAATAAAATGGCTACAACAATTAAACCATTGCACGATCGAGTGATCGTTCGTCGCATTGAAGAAAATGAAACAACTTCGGGCGGAATCATAATTCCGGATTCAGCAAAGGAAAAACCGCAAGAAGGTGAAGTTATCGCAGTAGGCGAAGGTAAATATAAAGAAGACGGCAGCCGTCAATCGCTTGACGTAAAAGAAGGCGATCGCGTTCTTTTTGGAAAATACAGCGGATCTGAAATCACCTTAGATGGCGAAGAATTCCTGATGATGCGTGAAGACGAGATCTTGGGAGTTATAGAAAGAGCCGGTTCAGCAGCGAGCTAAATCGTTATTCGTCATACGTAATTCGTAATTCGCAAGATAGCGTTTTGAGAATTGCGTGGAAGGATGAATTTTCGGCGAAGAATATTAAGAAATAGATATTGAAGAATTACGAACTACGTAAAACGTATTACTAATTACGATTTACGTTTTAAGTAACAAGGAGAAAAGATTATGGCAAAGCAAGTAGTACATGGTGAAGAATCGAGAGCAGCGATTCTGCGCGGCGTTAATCAATTGGCCGACGCAGTAAAAGTAACATTGGGTCCAAAAGGCCGAAACGTTGTAATTGACAAGAAATTTGGCTCGCCGACCATTACAAAAGATGGCGTGACCGTTGCAAAAGAGATCGAACTAAAAGATGCACTTGAAAACATGGGCGCACAAATGGTTCGCGAAGTTGCTTCTAAGACATCGGATGTTGCGGGTGACGGAACAACGACCGCAACCGTTTTGGCTCAGGCTATCTTCAAAGAAGGCGTTCGAACGGTAGCTGCCGGTGCAAATCCGATGGCTCTCAAACGCGGTATAGACAAGGCTGTTGAAAAAGTTATCGAAGAACTAGGTAACTTTTCAAAACCGGTTACCGGCGACATGATCGCTCAAGTCGGAACAGTTTCTGCAAACGGTGACAAAACGATCGGAACGATCATCGCTCAAGCGATGGAAAAAGTTGGTAAAGACGGTGTGATCACTGTAGAAGAATCGCGAACCATGGATACAACTCTTGAGGTTGTTGAAGGTATGCAATTCGACCGCGGTTACTTATCGCCTTATTTCGTTACGGATCCTGACAGAATGGAAGCAGTTGTAGAAGAACCCTATATTTTGATCAATGAAAAGAAGATCAGCAATATGAAAGATCTTCTGCCGATCCTCGAGCAGGTTGCAAAACTTGGCAAACCGCTTTTGATCATTGCTGAAGACGTTGACGGTGAAGCACTTGCAACTTTGGTTGTGAACAAGCTTCGCGGAACATTGAACGTAGCTGCAGTTAAAGCTCCGGGATTTGGCGATCGTCGTAAAGCGATGCTTGAAGATATTGCGATCCTGACGGGTGGAAAAGTAATCAGTGATGATCTTGGTATCAAACTTGACAGCGTTTCGCTTGATGATCTCGGAACCGCTAAGAAAGTAACGATCGACAAAGACAATACAACGATCGTTGAAGGCGCTGGTGCCGGTGAAGCAATTCAGGGCCGTGTTAAAGCGATCCGCGCACAGATCGAAGAAACCACTTCGGACTACGATCGCGAAAAACTTCAAGAGCGTCTTGCTAAATTGGTTGGCGGTGTTGCAGTTATCAAAGTTGGTGCTGCTACCGAAACCGAAATGAAAGAAAAGAAAGCTCGTGTTGAAGACGCTATGCACGCAACGCGTGCGGCTGTTGAAGAAGGAATCGTACCGGGCGGCGGAGTTTCGCTTGTTCGCGCATCGCGTGTCCTTGACGACTTCCTGACTGAAGGCGACGACGCTGACGAACAAATCGGTGTAACGATCGTCAAACGGGCTCTTGAAGAGCCGCTCAGGCAGATCGCAAACAACGCTGGTAAAGAAGGCGCAGTTATCGTTGAAAACGTTCGCAATGAAAATAGCGATACATACGGTTTCAACGCGGCGACTGAAAAATTTGAAGACCTCGTAGCTGCTGGTGTTATTGACCCGGCTAAAGTTACACGTACGGCTCTTCAAAATGCTGCTTCGATCGCCGGCTTGATGCTGACAACCGAAGCAATGATCGCTGACGCTGACGACGAAGACGGCGGCGGAATGGGCGGCGGAATGCCGGGCGGAATGGGCGGAATGGGCGGAATGGGAATGTAATCCCAAAATCCGGTTTCGGAAACTTGAAAGGCTTCGCCCCGGCGAAGCCTTTTTTTGTTTGATCCTCAGCACGAGCCCGGGCTTCAAGCACGCACCGTCGCGAATGCGGCGGATCTTCGATTAAGGGGTTATGATCATCGCGCAAGAATTAGTTTGCACGTGCAAACGTGCGGGCTGGAAGCCCTCGCTCTTAGAAAAAAGGCTCCGCCGAAGCGAAGCCTTGAAAATAGACATAATAAATTTTCTTAGATGATCATCCTAAC
>JBGTEI010000065.1:0-6273 GCA_041747875.1 Pyrinomonadaceae bacterium
AGAAGGGGTCGCGAAGACGTCGATGGAAGACGATTCCAAGAATCTAAAGCCCATTTTTGACCAGATCGTGAAAACGATTCCCGAACCAAAAGCGATCCGGGATGATGCGCTGCAGCTTCTCGTTACCAATATTGACTACAACGAATATATCGGAAGACTTGCGATCGGCAGAATTTTCTCTGGTGAGATCAAGAAGAATGCCGAAGTTTCGGTCTCAAAACGAGACGGAACATTGGAAAAAGCGCGCGTCCGGGAGCTCTTTGTTTGTGAAGGATTGGAAAGAAAGAAGGTTGACGAAGCGGGTTGCGGTGAAATTGTCGCGCTCGCGGGTTTTGATGGAATCAATATCGGCGAAACGATCACAACGCCCGATAATCCGCAGCCGCTTCCGGTTGTCGCCGTCGACGAACCAACAATCTCAATGGTTTTCAGCGTAAATAATTCGCCGTTTTCAGGCCTCGACGGAAAATTCGTTACATCCAGGCAGATCAGAGACCGGCTTGAAAAAGAACTCCTTGGAAACGTCGCTTTGCGTATCGAAGAAACCGAATCCGCCGAACAATTCAAAGTTTCCGGCCGCGGAGAACTGCAGCTTTCTATATTGATCGAAATGATGCGGCGCGAAGGTTATGAACTTCAGGTCGCAAAGCCGGAAGTCGTTACAAAGGAAGGTCCAAATGGCGAACTGCTCGAACCACTCGAACAGGTTGTGATCGACATCCCCGAAGATTTTATCGGCGTTGTAACAGAAGCTTTGGGTAGACGAAAGGGTCAGATGACCAAGATGATAAATAACGGGACGGGCCGCGTTCGGCTCGAGTACGAAATTCCTTCGAGAGGATTGATCGGTTTTCGCGGAGAGTTTTTGACCGAGACAAAAGGAACGGGATTGCTCAACACAATGTTTCTTCGTTTTGACGCGTGGAAAGGCGAAATGAAGTCGCGGCCGACAGGTTCGCTAATTTCCGACCGCGTTGGCGAAGCTACTACCTTTGCACTTTTCAATTTACAGGAACGCGGAATCATTTTTATCCGACCGCAAACGAAGGTTTATGAAGGAATGATCGTCGGCGAAAATGCCCGTTCGGTCGATCTCGATGTTAATCCGATCAAAGAGAAGAAGCTCTCGAATATGCGAACATCCAATACGGATGAAGCTATGCGGCTCGTTCCCGCAAAAGAATTGACTCTTGAAGAAGCGCTCGAATTTATCGCCGATGATGAACTGATCGAAGTTACCCCGAATGCGATTCGGTTGAGAAAAAGAGTTTTGAAGGCAAATGAGCGACCGAAGAAGAAGGAAGCTTAAGAAAATAGCATCTGTTGACTAAGAAAATGCGGCCCGGGAGCCGCATTTTCTATTCTCAGACAAAAGGCTCTATTATTTTTGTGTTCAATTGCTTAACGAATTTCCGAGGCGCGACAGAGTTGCTGAGATCGGATCGAGCCGCACTACGGTCCTTGTGTCTTATTCGGAAAGAGTCCGACGATTCCGATAATCCCCCATCCGATCGCCCCTAGCATAAACCACTGCGGCATCGTCGCTTCTTTGTAGCCGTGATAGATCGTTTCGCTTCCGGTAACGGTTCCGATCCCGACGATCAAAAGTGCGAGCCCACCTGCAATAATTAGTGAAAGTACAATCGAAATAACGGGCAAAAACCGTTTCCAAACATCAACTTTTTTGGCCACAAGCGCGGCGGCCGTAAACGCGATCGGAAAAAATGTCTGATGTAGAGATCCGATCAGCAAGGCGGGTATTCCCAGCTGTCGGTCCAGATTTGGGTAGCCCCATTTGTTATAATAATCGTCTGCGTTGCCGGAAAAGTAGTAGTAAAACGCATAAACGATCAAGAGCACCAGCACGGCAAACGAGATGGCAAGTAAGCCAAACAACAGGTGTGAATACCATTTCCTGCCGATCCCGCCCGAAAAATAAAAACCTGCCAGCGCGACAGGTTGTGCCGTCGCCGGCAATAGCGCGAATATTACCAACAATACCCGAAATAAAAACTGTCCCTCATTATTAAGCGGGGTAAATCCGTAATCATAGACGGGAATTGCGACCGTCAATACTGCAATGAGCGATATCGCTGCACAAAACAATATCGAAAATATCCCGTAAGCCTTCCGGAAGATCGCTTGGATCATATCAAATGGTAATTTTCAACTTCGGAGCTTTTTAATTTCGGTTAACTACCGTCACTTGTAAACAATAACGTGATCGATCTCGACTCTTCTTCTTCATTGATTATTGAGATCGTATAACTGCTTTTTCCATCGCTTTCGACTTTAATGTTTGAACCCGTCGTATGTCCGCTCGACAAAAATTCACCACCGCGATGGATCTCGTATTTGAACTTCCCGCTGTTCGTTTGCTTAATATTTAAATTACTAAATTTTGTACCTGAGATCGACCATACTTCCTTAATATCACCAAGTTTCCAAGGTTTTATCGTTGCGCTCAGGGTCGCTTCACCGCTTTTGTCTAGCTCTATAGTTTTTTGCGCGAGAGCGTCGGTTGCTGAAAATGCGATGATTGCGATCGCAAGACTCATCAATTGAACTGTTATTTTTTTCATAGTCTTTTTCCTTTGTTTATTTGATCTGTTCAAAAGCAGCTTCTAACTTCTCCAGATGCGCTTTTAACAGCTGTGGATTGGCCAATATTTCTTCAACGATCTCCAATGCTTCGGAGTCGGTAATGCTGACGCCTTGGCTGCGTAAATGTCGTACTATTTCCGCAGCATTTTCCAGTTTTTCCTTGCCGGTCAACACGATCGCACCGGGGACTGCCTTGATAGCCGCGATAACAATTCCCGAAAGTAAACTTACTACCAGAAGCGCTACAGCAAAACGGTTTTTAACCGTTAACCAAAGGATTTTACCGTTTTCAAACGAGGCGAGTTTACCCAAGAAAACACCTACGGCGGAAGCAACCAGTTTCGGATCATTTTTGATTGACTGAGGAATATTGCCGACGATATTTGGTACGTTATCAATGAGGTTGTGAAATAAGCTCGCAATCACTTTCTTGTAAAGCGTTGGCGCGTGGGTTAAAAGGAAGAAATGGACGTCGTATGTTACCGCTATCGCATCGTTGACTTTTCTGATCCATGACCAATTGTTCACTACCCATTCCAATGCAGAAACGCCGGAAACAATAACGAAAGCCGGCCCGCTTAGACATGATACAAATCCGAGCATCAAGGCCAACTCCAATTCGATCAGTCGCTTTAATGGCTGGAGGCGTCTCGCTAGATCATCAACATAGGAATTCTTCACGTCAAGATAAAACGCACTGCCATTCTGCGAAAACACTTTCAGATGGTTGACGTCACCAGGTTGTTCTAACAGATAGATCACCAACGCCGCACCGGATGACACGGCAAGAATAACCCTTCGGCCGTCAACGGCTTGCCATGCCTGTCCTGCACTTAAAGGCTCAGAGTTGTAATCCACAAAAAGTCTTTCGTTATAATTGACTTTCATGCCGCCTAGATTTTCAGGTGGAAACAGTTTCGGCTGTCCGGGCGATCCTGGTTTTGGTTTTGGATTCAGATCCGGAATGCTTGATGTCCCGCGGGACGGCATGTGATAAAGAGTTTCACCGGCATTGATCAAGTTTATATTGGGAAGTTCGCTCAGGTCTGAATCCGTAATCGGTCCTGCAGGTTTATTCCGGCGATGCTTGTATTCATTCAGATAATTGAAATTACCATGGATCGCCATACTGTATTTGCTTATCGAATCTCCGAAACGAACACTGATCGCTCCGTCTGGTTTTACAACTACTTCAAATCCACCACCATTATATTTCGTACTTCCGTCGGTTAATTTTGTCGTCGCCATTTATACTCCTTGTTTTGGGTAGATCCGAGTTTTCGAAATTGAGGCACGTTTATCAACTTAAAAACTCCTCATTTAATGGAAGTGACAAAACCTGAGAAAATATTTCAGAGTATGTTTTTGAACCTGCTTCGAAAGTGAGTATTTGCCGTAAATTTTACGCGCGCAATTATGCAAATCCAGTCCGAGTATTTCAGAGCCAAAATGCCGAAATTCAAAGTCTGTGTTTCCGTCGTCTGAAATTCGCTTTCATTTGCGAGCACGCCTACTTAAAAAAAAGCTTGATATAACGAAGCAGCTGTTTAGGATCTTTGCTTGCAATAAAATCACACGTCCCCGCACCTTTTCGTTCGCGGCAATCAAACCTCGCCAGATGATCGTTTGAAATAACGATACCTAACACCTTGGTTTTTGTTATCTCAGGTTTGAGCTTCGGATCCCCCGCCTTAAATTCGTCCATTATCTTGACCGCCTCGGCTCTTGCCGTATCCCAATCTTTATAATGGCTAAAGGTGTGCACAAGAATTGAATCGGAATTTGTTTCCGAGTATTCAGCGCCGACAACAAAATCTGCCTGAGAAAAATATCGGGTCTTAACCGGTTTGGCTTCAATTAGCTTGAATGTTCCGAGCCTTGAATACTCCTTTTTTACAAAATCAACGAAATCCTCACTCTGTTTGTCTTTTGGAAGCGGAAGTTCGATCGCAATATCGTCGTCATTTTTCGTTTTTTCGGCCGGAGTTTTATCGCTCTTCTCCTTTGCCACGATTTCCGTGTCTTTCTCAGCCGTATAGAAATAAAGTCCAGCACCGGCAGCTGCGACAACAATAAAACCGCCAATTAATACAAGCGTAGCGATTCCGCCGATGATCCAATAGATTTTGCTGCTACTTGCTTTGTTATTCATTTGTCCTCCCTACCGTTACTTACAATTTGTTCGGGTTTTCCCGCTTACGTGTTTTCCTAGATGAATCGCAGCAAACCGCAAGTCATGTTCTGCATTATTTCGCGGGCAATCTGTACTTACTTTAGAACAGGTCGCTTCCATTCACGATTTTGACCTGTCGTATTGGATTGCATTAAACGCCTGCGTTGTACTTCGCAGATTCCCCGCCAAACACTCCGACACCCTAACTACAAACACATGCAGTAGTATTCGCGGGACAACCGTTTGTACCCATCGATGGTGCTAGTGCTGCGACTCCGCTGCAACAATCTGTCGGACCCGCTGGCACACAATTCGCTTCAGTGCCGATCGGTTGGCAGGCTAACGCTGCGCCAGGAGCTCTGTCAAGTACCACACCGGGAACACAACATCTCGCCGGGTTAGCAAATGAAATACAGTTTCCTGAGCAGCACGAACCGGGGTTCGCGACACTGCAGGACATGTTTAGCGCGATACAAGACTGTGCAACGCCAGCTTCCGGCGCGACCAAAGATGAAATGATCGGCAACGCGATAACCGAAGCAATCCCACTTTTCTAATCACTTCTCTCCTTGATACCCCGGCCAAATAATCCTGTGTTCCGTTTTCAATCAATCCATCTTTTCCCAATTGACCAAGCGCGAGGTAAACAAGCTCTTCGCTAACGAGCGCTTTTAGATCTTTACTCATTTCATCGCTGATTTGAGTCGCGGTTCTATTACCATCACAGAGCGCCCAAACAAGTGCCGAGGTTTTGTTTAAGCAATAGGCTCTATTTGCATTCAGATCATAAACAAGAGTTTCATCATCGATTTTCTGGATTACGATATTCTCTTTTCTCGCTTTTGGTTTATTCATTTATCTCCTTGTTTGAAGCATCGATTTTATGGAATAAAATACGGGTCTCCGACTTTCGAGCGTAATTGTTAAGAAGAATTACAGCATTTCTAAATTATTATTCAATAAAATAGGCTTGCGGGCATCGTCCAGCATATAGTTGCATTACATCTTTTTACCGGACCTTCGTAACCCGGATACGGATTTTGATGTGGAGATATCGGAGCTTCGACCATTACTCCGAGAACGTGCGAAAGTCTGCGTAATAACTTGTCATCCTGAGTTGGCCGTCCCCCCGCAACTCCACAACCATCAAGAGAAACTACTGCATCCTTTTCAAAAGCACCTCTCAATTGCACTAAAACACCTTCATTTTGACCAATTAATTTTTTTGGCACCCAATTGTTTGAAAAATCTGGAACCTCCATTCTCAATATCTGATCAACTCTGCTTGTGTAATACTGTTCACCCGATCCAACCATTTGTTTGCCCGGTTTACCATGTCCGACGATTATTAAGTTTGATATTTTTTGCCCGTTTGCTTGTTTAAGCACTTTCCGCACCATATCCGGGATGCTGTCAACCGAAACAACAAACAATTCCTTACGTGCAAAAAGGGCCAACCTATCCCCATACAAAGTGAAATCCCTTGTCGAATCAAC
>JBGTEI010000066.1:0-9177 GCA_041747875.1 Pyrinomonadaceae bacterium
AATGTTTTTTGACACCTTTGATTCTGAGGGTTGGGGTTCGACGCTAGACGTTTGTCGAGGTAAAATTGGAGTGGGAAAAACTGTGAGCGTAGACGACATGAGTAAAAAGGATATCGACAGACCGCTTGACGATCAGAAAACCCGCCGCCAGCTGTCTGGTGACCACCTCGATCGGATAAACAATCCGGCTGATGAAGCGATTAGGAGCGTCCAGCGTGAGATGGATCGGCTTAACAGCTCGGCGCGTCGATCGATGGAGGCGATACAAAAAGAATTAAATCGACCAAACAACGCCGCTCATGAAGCAATAAGACAAATACAACGCGAAATTGAGCTTCCGCATAATCTCGCTCTTCAATCGATCAAAGAGATGCAGAAACAGATGGTGCTGCCCAAAAAGTTGCTTCTTGAGATTTCGAGGTCCGCAGCTGCGGCGACGGCAATGTCTCTGAATAAGGATGTTTTGAAAGACTTTGCAAACTCACTCGCCCCAACAATGTCGGCGATTCAGCGCGCAACCGAGCAGATTGGAAGGGGTCAACTTAATCAGATTGCGGAGCTCGGACGAGATGTGCTCCGACGACAAGCTGAACTGCTTGGCTCGTCATGGGGTAACGCGGTTTTCGCATCCACATTTCGACGGCATGAAATCGAATCAATGCTACAGGGCTTTACCGGGCAAGTCGCGTGGGTAAATGCGGACTTCTTTCGTTCGATACAGCAAAGTAGCGCCCTCGCAAATCTCGATGTCCTCCGACAGACCCGTGCGTCTAGCCTTGCTCACCAGTTTCGGGAAGCTGTTGAAAAAAATGAAGACGCTGAACATTTAGCAACCGAAATCACTGCAATCGTAGAAAAAGATTTGGAAGAGACTGAAGGAAATGAATTTATAACTCGCGAAAAATTGGTGATAGCAATTGCGATTTTGACCATTCTTGTTAATCTCTATCAATCCTATATCGGGACTTTGCAATATCTTGATTCCACCTCCAAACAACCGTCGATTATTCATATAGATGTTTTGCGAGGACTGCCTAGTGAACTTCTGCGGAAGTTTATTCCGTCTAGCGTCGGTGAAGACATCGAGTATTTGTTGCAACGTGATGCGAAGATGATGTTCCGACCTTCATTCCGATCTCAGCAAGTCGGCGACGCGATGGCAGGTAGTCGTGCTCGGCTAATAGATCGCAATCACAAGTGGATTTTTGTTGAGGCTTTTAATTCATTAGAAAGTGTTTCGCAATTCGGCTGGCTTTACAAGAAGTATTCAAAACGAATCATCTAAAAACTTCAACATTAATCGAATATCAAGACTAATATCATAATATTGATTTATTCCTCCCCGTCTGTGCTATCTGTGATACAAAATAAGCCGGTATGTACCAGCCGCGAAGATGTGGATCTAAGCTCTCAGGGAGCAACACTTTCTGGCCGGTTAAACTCCATAACCGGCACCACTTCGAAAAATACGCCTGTGGAAAAAGTTTCTTACAAAAAAAAAGAGCGACGCTGGAGGAATGTGAAGATAAAACATCACGGAAGCCTGATTCTACAGGGTTTGAGGGCTACACCAATGTAGCTAGACTAACCCAATTGGTTGACAACCTTAAACAATTAGTTTAAGGTTTAAGCATATTCCCCCAGTTCGTTTCGACGGCTGGGTGCGGGGACGGCAAGAGCAATCTTTCCGTCCCCTGCTATTTTTTATATACTCCTACCTCATGAAATTAAACGTTTATATAGACGGGTTTAACCTCTACTACGGATCACTCAAGCACACGCCTTACAAATGGCTCGATGTGAACAAAATGTCCGAGCTTTTGTTTCCCAAAGCGACGATCTACAAAATCAAATATTTTACCGCTCGAGTGATCGCGCGACCACATGACCCGGGGCAACCGATCAGGCAAAATTTTTATTTTAGAGCATTGGAAACACTGCCTAATTTAGAGATCATTGAAGGACAGTTTTTAGTCTCGTATCCAAGGATGTCTTTGGCTAGCAACCCAGCCAACCGGGTTCAGGTTATTAAGACCGAGGAGAAAGGATCAGATGTGAATATGGCCGTTCATTTACTGAATGACGGTTATAAAAAGGAATACGATTCTGCGGTCATTATAACTAACGACTCTGACCTGGCCGAGGCAATGAAAATTGTTCAGACTGAGCTTAAACTCAAAGTTGGTATTGCGAATTCAACAATACGACCGGCATTTAAATTAAAACAGCAGGCTAGTTTTATAAAACAGATTCGTAAAGGAGTTCTTGCCGCAAGCCAGTTTCCGGAAGCGCTTATTGATAAACAAGGAACATTCCACAAGCCTAAAAGCTGGTAATATGTGCTCAACACGATCAACAATTTCAATCAATATTCTCAATTGAGGGGGACTGGCTTTAAAGGTACTGTTTATCTTCTCTCATCTGCGACATCGAAAGCCGATTTTTTACAAGAAACATGGTCATAAATTTTAAGTATCAGAAAACTAATGATTTCGATGAGTCTTTGACTCTGATAACGGCAATTATGTAATTTTGTCTTTGAGTCGGATAACGCTTTGTCGATCTGCGGCAGCCGAAGGCGATCCGCTGCATCGATCGTTGTTGTGCTGCATCACTGATGCTCCTTTCGAAAGGAGCGTACGCTTGCATCGAATTCTTCAGACATGTCCCGACTGTCGGCTACTAGTTTCGAGCACGTGATCACGAATTTCGTGTCACCGCCATCGACGAAGTACGATGTCTGCTTAAGGGCACGAGTGTCTTGCACGTTAGTTGCAACCAACTTCACCGCACGGTCGCCGGAGTCAAGTCGAAAGTCCTGCCGAGAGAGCTTGTTGAAATCTTGAAGTGACTTCTCCATCAACTGGATGTTCGGCGCGACGTACTCGTCAAGCGAACCTGCGAAGCCTTCATCTACTACGTAGATGTTTGGCGCAAAGCCATCAACTGGCGTCCCGGCAATGATCTTGTATTTCAAGCCTGGTATCTCTACGACCTTCCATCCAGTCGGCGTTGTCAGCGAAAAACCGCCACTCTTCTCAAAGTGGCGGGATACCGAGGAACCTGAACCGGATCCACAGCTTGTGAGCATGGTCACTAGCAGCATTAACAGGAGCAATCGAGTCTTCATGTTGCCTCCTCCTTGGGCGCTGGTGTGGCAGCCCAAGACCTCAAACACCGGCCCAGTTTACTGCGTCCAAGTGCTTTGACTTGTTAGAACATAAGGCAGAGTCAGATCTCAACCAACTCTGCGATTTTTTTTGCGACAATTTCCATTGAGTCCTCAGAAGTATCTAAGCCAGTTCTGGAGGCGAGCAAGGGGCTGACATTTCGTAGAGCTTCATAGGAAGTGTTGTGCACGATGGGAACAAGCTGGTTACCCGCCAACAGTGCTGAAAGCTCCTTGTCGGCGACACTCTCTTTTGGTAGGCGTTCCAGCATTGCAGGGGTCACCAACACAAGTCCTATTCGGGAATTCGCTAAGCCCTTGTCGATGGCGCGCATCATTGGCACGCCGAGTCCAAGGTCCTTTTCGCTGAACCAAACTTTGACACCAGCAGTCTCAAGCAACTCGTGCAGTTCCTTAGCTGCTCCTTTACGGTCGTCCCAAGCATGACATAGGAAAGCATCACGAAGATCAGGTTGCAGCGCTGCTCGAGTCTCAATGGCTTCTCGGATTGGCGTGAGTGACTGAATTTGAGCAGGTGTGTACGACACAGACGAACCTGATTTTGACCAGCGCGGCCTTGAACTTACGCTGGACCTACTACCACCGCTGCTGCTGTAGCTGCTTCTACTGTAGCCACCGTAGCGACTGTAACCGCCACCACATCTAGGGCAGGCCGCTCGACCGCTCGCTGTGCGATGGCCATGTACTGGTGCTGTGCATCTTGCCATGTCGTAATCCTCTCATTTAGTTCCGTTGAATAGTTATGTTGCTAAAATTTCCGGCAAATTCGCCGGGCAAAAACTGAATTGTGACGAACAATGGGCTAAGTCCAGCCCAAGTTAGTTAATTATTTTATCATTAGATTTGCAACATTTCATCAACTCAAAAAACAACCTCAACCAGCCCAATTTCTTTGTTTCGGCATATCCAGACAATCAAGTTTCATAAACTCTCGTTTTTGAGACTCTTAAAATGCTGTCCTCTAAGAGAAAACTTATACGAAAGTTGCAAAGAGTCCTGCTAATATCCAAGTAAACCCGCAACATAGCAGAGCTAAAAAAGCACTAACCCCACCTGCTCCAAAAAGAACCTTGCCAAATTTATTTTGTGATTTTGTTCTCATGAAACACTTTCTGAAAACTGGCGAGCCGAAAATCGTTTTGAAACATTAATTTGCAGCTCGCCCATTTGGGTCACAGATTCAATTTAAGACAAAGGGGCTCCCAAGCCATCTGCCCGGAGCGAATCTTCATCGATGCCTTGATTTGTACAGCAGGAAGCTATTTTACCGTCAATTACAACTGACGGGACACTGTTGATGCCGTATTCCTTTGCTCGCTTTGCAACATCTTCCTGTTGCATATCCAAAATCTCTACCTCACAGGATTGACAGGCGATTCTTTCGACCAATTCGATGGTTTCATCACACACTCCACACCCTGCACTAAAAACTTCCACTTTTCTTTTGCTATTCATATGTTTTACCTCGTTAATATTTATTTTCAGAACTGAGGTTTTCAAGAATCGGGCATTCACTCGCCGAAGCTTCGTTACAACAACTTTCAACCAAAACTTTCAGAGAATTTTTCATTTCCCGCAAGCGTTTAATCTTGCCCGTGATGTCGGCGATCTTTTCGGTTGCACGTTTTCGCACATCCGCAGTCGTTGCTTCCGGAGTTACCCGCAAATTGAGCAATTCCTTTATTTCTTTGAGCGAAAATCCCAATTCCTGAGATTGTTTGATAAAACCAATTCGATTTATGCTTTCGGTTGAAAACATTCGATAACCGGCGTTTGAACGCGGAGGCTCCGGCAACAGTCCGATTTTTTCGTAATATCGAACCGTTGCGGTATTCACACCGCTTTGTTTTGCCAATTCTCCTCTCGTCAAATGTTTCATCAAAATTACCTCACTAAATTAATGATAGACCTTGTAGGTAAGTTCAAGGTCAAGCGGAATTTTCCAAATTCCTCCAAAATCTGCAAAAATTTGTCCAAGACCAAAACTTCGCAAAAAAAGCACCCGCCCCAAAAGCGATTGAGGGTACGGGCGTAATTAAACACAAACTAAATTCGATTGCAGCAAGAAACGCACTAATTAGACAAGTGTCATCAGGTTCTATTTTTATATTTTAACTAACGGGGAGTGAACCCTGCGTCCTTGATAACGGCACGTAGTTGAGAAACTGTAATTTTTTTCTCATCGTATTTGATCCACGCATTTTTCTTTTTGAATGAAACCCGTGCATCAATAACACCTTTCGTCGATTTTAATTCCGGCTCAAGTGAAGCGGCACACATCTGGCAAGTCATACCACCGACTTCGATAGTAACGGCCTTGACAGTAGTTGATCCCGAAGCTTCAACCGAAGTGAAAATCGCAACAGTTGTAAAAGCCAAACCTAAAATAATAATTAATACTGATGTTTTGTTTTTATTTCTCATTTCGTTAGTTATCTCCAAGGTTTACGTCAACGATCTTTTCCCAGATTCTGTCTACTCAACTTTTTTGTAAAACATTTCAGATAAGGTACCCTGAATATTCATAGCCCCAAGTCAAGATTCAGAACTTCGCTTAAACATCTCTTTCTACACCATTGATCCAAGATCCGATGCATAACTGGGATAGGCAAATATTAGCGCTTTTAGTTGGTTGGCTGTAAATTCGGAATGCATCGCCATTGTAAACAGATTTATCTGTTCTTCGGCTCCGTGTCCTATCACGTGTGCACCGACAATTTTACCGGTGTTCTTTTCGACCAGAACTTTATACGCAGAATACTTCTCACCAACCCGCAGTGAAGAATACCAACTCCCGGTTTCCTTAAAATTCACATCGAAATCAATTCCTTCTTTTCTCGCCTCGTCCTCTAATAGCCCAACCCGCGCCATTGGGGGCAACGTAAATACAACCGAAGGAATAGGTGGATATTTGATCGGACGAATATCTTCTTCGGCGAGTAAATTTTTCGCGGCGATCCGTGCCTCATTTGCCGATACGGGGGTTAAGTTGGGGGCAGATGTGTCGGCACAATCTCCGGCGGCGAACACTTTTGGGTTGGAAACACTCCGCATAAATTCATTGACCTCGATCCCTCTTTTACCTGCCTTGACACCGATTGCGTCAAGGTTAAGATCTTCGAGGTTTGGCACCCGCCCGGCTCCGTGTACAACAAGATCACATACTATTGACTCGCGGCCTTCCGGCGTATCAAATTCGACACGTAATTCGTCGCCATCCCTGATAATTTCTTCGACCGAAGCCTGACAAAGCACACTAATACCCAATTCTTCAGTTCGCTCAATCTGAATTTTCACAAGATCGGGATCAAATTCAACCAATGGACGGTTTTGCCGCTGGAGAATAGTTACGTTAGATGCTCCTGCACGTTTTGCAATGTGGGCAAATTCAAACGAAATAAATCCGCCGCCGACAAACACAATTCGCGCGGGAAGTGATTCGAGTTCGAGAAACCCGGTACTTGTTGTCAGGTGTTCTTCCCCCGGAATATTAAGAGTTACCGGACGTGCACCCGTGGCAATGTGAAAGTAATCAGCAAGAATCTCGCGGTCACCTACCCGGGCAATTCCGGGGGCAATAAATCGTGTCGTGCCATGCAGTGTTGCAACTCCGATCTTCTCGAGCCCCTGCTCCATACGTACTGCGCCCGGATCAGTAAAGCTGCGTTTGAATTCGATCATCTTTTTCCAGTCAATGGATATATCGCTGGTTTCAAATCCATTACGCTTCATCCGTTTTGACCAGTCAACCGCTTCCGTAACGGCGATCAACATTTTCTTTGGATCGCAGCCTCGCAGCATACACGTTCCGCCATACGGCAGAGAATCAACGATGGCGACCTTCCATCCGGCTTTGACACATGGACGGGCGACACCCGCCCCGCCGGTTCCGGCTCCGATTACTAAAAGGTCAAATTTTTCTCTCATATTCCTAATATGCCGGTGAGAGTTGGTTTACTCACAACAATCCAAATCCTTGCAACAAACTCCCAAAAAAGTATTGATATCCGGCATATTGTCCTCTCCTGTGTATTTTTCTCCAAGTTTAATTACATGTTCAAATTTATCTCTGTAGACACGTATATCGGACAGTTGTTCGATAGATTCAAAGTTCAGGAAAAAATCATAAAAAATTCCTTGTATTGCATCTCCAAATTCTTTTTTCTGTCCTTCAGAGAGAGAGTTACCGTTTTTGACGACCGATAAAACTCGATCAGCAAAAACTCTCGCTTCTTCCTCGCTCAACTTGTCCACTTCGTTTCCTGCCAACCATTGCCCATTCGACGTAAATGACTTTAGATTTTCATTATGCTTCTCGCCGTCCAATTCTACGGCTGGCAATTCGTATTTATTGAATACCCTGGCGGATATCTGTTCACGGTTTTGCGTATCTAGTCCTCTCCTCCACTCTAAAGCGATCATAGTGCCAGTACGGTTTATTCAGGCTTGTTTTACAGATCTATCATTTTGCAAATCAATCAGCAAAGGTTTTGAACGGCTTCCGCAGCCAATGTCGGTTACGGCATTACAAACCAACGGAACACCATAAAAAGATACTTCTTTTTCTTCTCTCATTCTTTCGATTTAACCTCATAACCGGTAGCATCGATCGACTTTCTGATCTCTTCCGCAGTCGTTTTACTTTTATCGAAAGTAATCGTTGCCTTTCTGTCTTTGTAGGAAGCTTTAACGCTGGAAACCCCGTCAACTTTGCTAACTGCATCTTCGACAGGACGTTCACAGCCGGTACAGGTCATGCCACCAACAACGAATACGACATTCTCATATTGTTTATCGCCCTCTATGGCACTTTCCTTTAAGATGTCTATTTTCTTGGCGGTGTAGCCGGTCGAGTCGATTGCCTCTTTGATTTGATTTTCAGTGACTTTCTTATTATCAAAGACGACAGTCGTATTGCCGTCTTTAAACGATGCGTTGACTTCGGTTACACCATCGAGCTTGCTCACCTCGCTTTCAACATGAGCTTCGCAGCTATCACAAGTCATCCCGTCAACAGCAAAAACTACTTTAGAATGGTCATTTTTATTGTCTTTTACAGCCGCGTTGCCAGATGTTAGGTTCTCCGACGCTTTTACATTGGTTCCATAAAAAATGCCTGAATACATTGGAAAGGCCATCATCAGAATGGCAAAAACAGAAATTAATCCGAGAAATGATTTGCCTTGCCAGAAGCTCGTTTTCTCATCATCGCAAACACAATCAACATCACCTTGTGGTTTTAGTTTCTGATACCACGCGAAACCCAAAATGAAAACGGTGAGACCGATCAAATATGGTCGAAATGGCTCTATCCACGAAAACGTCGCGGCGATTCCGCCAATTCCCGCAAGCATTGCAAGCACCGGTGTTATACAACACAAACCGGCAGCTACTGCGGTGAAAATACCTAAACCCATTAACTTTTTATCTTTCATACATCGTTCTCCGTTGGAGGTTGGTGCGTAATCTAGTCGTTTTCAATTTTTTTTATACTTTTCCGCGTCTTAAACTACGAACATTTAAATTTATACATTCTCGCCTTAACTCCAGAGTCAAGCAATTATCTTTCCTTTAACAAAAAGAAATTTTTATCCATTCATTTGTTCCGCAAACTGATCAACTCGCACAACAACTTAAAGTTTTCACATCTTTTCCAAATGTAATGGCGGCCAATTTAATTCCTTCGCCTAATGTCAGATACGGATAAAAACTTTCGGCTAGGTCCGTTATCGTGATGCCGTGTTTTATCGCCATACTCAATTGTTGAATCAGCTCACCGCCTTCAGGCGCTACAATTCTTGCTCCAATCAGTTTGTCCGTTTCCGTATTACGAATAAGCTTGATAAATCCTCTTGTGTCATTAGCCGCCAAAGACCGGGGCACATCACTCAATTCCAATTTCGATACTTCGTGCGGAATGTTTTGGGCTTCCGCCTGTTTTTCATCTAATCCGGCACCGGCAACCTGGGGATCAGTAAAGACAACCC
>JBGTEI010000067.1:0-2445 GCA_041747875.1 Pyrinomonadaceae bacterium
TCTAAATTTAGTTTTGGTGAGTTTTTGCATATGCTACGGCGGAACTCCCTTGCAGAAACATTTTTGCAGAAACGCGCGTGTTAACAAGCGTGCATTCAAGACTATCGACTCAATAGAAATCGAGGTCCTCCTTCTTAACTGCTCACTGCTTACTGCTCACCGCTCGCTACCATGAGCACGCTCCATAACTGTCGCGTCTCTGCCTTGTCGAACTACTTCCCGTCGAGTGCCAGTGTGATCACATCCACCAGATCGTTGTAATGAATTCTCGTCATTTCATCTTTCGATATTGCAGACACGCGGCTCAGATCCGCTTTTAATTTTACGAGCATATTTCTGCAAAGTGCACGGTAATCGGCCGACGAGCGGCTTTGAACTCCGAGCGCACGGAGTGCGGCAGGGACATTTGAAGAGGTATCGTTTTTATCGATCGCCGAGATCAAATGATCGACCGTAGCGCGTTGGAGATTTCGGCGGAACACATCCGGAGCTTTTTCCTTCCCGTAAAGTTCAGCAAATATCCCGGTTCGAACATCGTCAAAGATCTCGACCGATGAATAAACCTGATATCCGGCGGCTTCAAGACTGCTGTTGCGGTCAACTACACTATTGCTCAGTATCCTTCGCATTAGCGCGCTTTGCGCTCCGCCGATCTGCGAGACTACGGAATCGATCCCGATGCGCTGGATTATCTCGCGGTTCAGCAAGTAAGGCTTTGTGTGAAATCCGTTTTCAACGATAAAAGAAAGCGCCTCCCTTTGTTTTGCGACCGGCGTTGGACGAATCGTGTCTGCCCGAGCAAGTCCTGAGACAAGATTGTCGCGCTCGATACCGCCAACGTAAGCCGCTACGTGCCCCATTTCCCGGTTCATTTGACTAATCAGTGTTCCGTACATCGAATTCAATTGGCTAAAATCCTTGCCGTTTTCCGCAGTAGCATTTACGAGCATTCCGGAAATTCTTTCTAGATTCTTAAGACCGTATGTTGTAGCTTTGATCGCATCGTCTCCGATATCTTCGGTTTGCGCACGCGGATCACCGCCGGCACCGGATCCAAAACGGAGTCTGGCATCATTCATTTGAAGCGCCGCAATCGTATTGAGCGGTGCCTCATCTGCGCTCACGGGTTTTGTGTCGTCAAACTGTTTGTAGCCCCACTCGATAGCAAAATGATCATATGGACCAACGCGGTTTGGAATGTAGATCGCTTTGTCTTCAGGCTGCGCAATGTAATTAAACCGGGCATAATCCATTATCGATGAAGACATTCCAAATTCCTTGACAAAATTCGGATCGCGGTAGCTTTCGACCGGATATGCATTGTTTCCAAGCATGTTGTGCTGAAGGCCGAGCGTGTGCCCGACTTCGTGAGCGACCACATATCTTACGAGTTCGTGCATTAATTCTTCAGATAAAGGCAATTTCGAAGCCCGCGGATCGCTTGCGCCCGCCTGGATAAAATACCAATCCTCAAGCAGCGCGACGACATTGTGAAACATACGAACATCAGATTCGAGGATCTCACCACTTCTCGGATCCTGTACGTGCGGACCAAATGCATTTCGAGTTTCAGATGCAAGCCAGCGGACGGTTGAATAACGCGCATCTTCCGCATCCCAATTCGGGTCTTCCTGAACGGTCGGTGCAAGTTTTCCGATGATCGCTTTCTTAAATCCCGCTTTTTCAAACGCCGGCTGCCACATTTCGATCCCTTCGATCGTCGCCTGCTGATATTTCTTTGGAACTTCACGTCCAACGTAGTAAATGATCGGATTTACCGGTTCGCTCATTGCAGCCGATGGATCCTTCTTTTCAAGTCTCCAACGGCGGATCAGACTTACGCGTTCTGCAATATTTCGCTCGGAACTAAAATCGAGATATGAACCGTTAAAAAATCCAACCCGGCGATCGTAATATCGAGGTCTCATCGGCTTCTCCGGTAACGCAACCATCGAATGATGGAGCTCAGCCGTTGCACTTCCAGGGTCATTTGTGGGTGCTCCCGGCAGCCCGCCACGCGCGGGCTTTAATTTAAAGCTCGCTAATACTCGGGTTTCTATATTTTTTTCAAAGGTTTTTATAGACGTTATAAAGACGCGGGTTCTATCGATCGAAGCGGCGTTAAGACTGTCCTTCGGACTAAATTCCGTAACATCACCTTTAAATATCGAAGTCATCTCAACGACCGGCGCACCATTCGGGGCAAATGTTTCGATCTTAAGCGCAGCAATAATTCCGTCAATACTTGAAGATCTTACTGCGAGTTCTTCCGTCGAACCTGCCGCTGCGCGCAGATCGTGATCTACACTTCGCAAAAGAATATCGTCACCAAGCCGTTCAAAGCGGACGATCAACCGCTGCGCCTCAAGTCCGCCGAGCCCCTTATTAGTTTCCACCTTCGAGACCTGTACAAGCCATAGAAATTCTTTCCCAAATTGCTGAGCG
>JBGTEI010000068.1:0-3214 GCA_041747875.1 Pyrinomonadaceae bacterium
GGCAACCGAAGTATTCTCCTTTGCGCGGCGTATAAGATACGGAACCGTATCCTTTACCGGACCATAGGGAACGTACTTTGAAACGTTGTAATCATTGTCCGCCAAAACATACGAAAGGTTATCGCTCATTCCGTAAAGCTGCGAAAAAAACACATTCGGATGATCGTGGTTGACCCCATTTTCGTCCATTTTTCGAACGAGAGTTTGTACGCTTTTTTCATTATGCGTGCCCGCCACAAATCCTATCTCTTCAACATGTTGGAGGCAATAATCTAAAGCAAGATCATAATCTCTGTCGGTCGATGCTTTATCCGGCTGGATCGGCGAATCGTAATTCATTTCGGCTGCGCGTTCTCGCTCTTTTTCCATATAAGCTCCGCGGACAAGTTTTACAGCATAAAAGTAGCCTTTTTCTTGCGCTGCCTTGTGTGAAGCATTTAAGAATTCCAGTCGATCGTGTCGATAAAGCTGGATCGTGTTAAAAATAAGCGGCTCCTCCCTGTTATAATTCTCCATCATCTCAGTCGCCAGCTGATCTATTGCTCCCTGGATCCAGGATTCCTCGGCATCAATAAATACAGGCTGTTTGATCGAATGCGCATACTCACAGATCTCGTTGATCCGCCTTTGAGCATTCTTCCATTTCACAATATTCGATTCTTTTATAAGTTCTGCACCTGCGCTTACCTTTTCGAGCGTTCCAAGTGGCGCGATTCCGGTTACCTTAAATACGGCAAACGGAATATCAATATCATTTTTCGCGCGTTTCAGATTCAAGATGGTTTCATCTTTTGCCCGTTCAAAATCAGCTTCGTCGGATTTTCCTTCTATCGAATAATCCAGGATCGTACCGATCTTAGAATTTCCGAGCTTATCGATCGTTTCCTTACACTCGTCAATAGACTCTCCTCCGCAAAAATGTGCAAAGACAGTTCTCTTGATAAGCCACGAAACCGGTAAATGTAAACTTAATGCAATTTGTGCAGACTGTGTGCCTATTTCATTGAGAAGATTGGAGTTCATAAATTTGAACAACCAGTACTTCTCGCGAAGTTCGGAATCCGATTTATCAGCAAAGGCTGTTTCCGTATCCTGAAAATTCAATTTGAATTCGCCCATTAAACAAATTTACCACAGAGATTGTTGATTTCGCATTTTGAAAACTGCCATTTCAGCGGTGCCTGCTTTGTTTCTTCGCCAATTATCCCGTATCATTTTAGTTTTTATTATACTTATCTATTTGCAGGTGTTTACACCAAAACCACGAAGGCAGCGAAATTATGGCAAAAGGAATAACAAAACGATCTGAAAACTATTCAGAATGGTACAACGAAATAATCAAACGGGCCGATCTCGCAGAAAACTCTGCCGTCCGCGGATGTATGGTTATAAAGCCTTACGGCTTTGCGATCTGGGAAAAAATGCAGCGCGCCCTCGACGATATGTTTAAGGCGACGGGACATCAAAATGCGTACTTTCCGCTGTTTGTGCCAAAATCATTCCTCGAAAAAGAAGAGGAACATGCCGAAGGTTTTGCAAAAGAATGTGCCGTCGTTACTCATTACAGACTCAAATCTGATCCGGACGGAAAAGGACTAATGGTTGATCCGGATGCAAAACTCGAGGAAGAACTGATCGTCCGCCCAACATCTGAAGCCGTAATCTGGAATACGTTTAAAGGATGGATCCAATCCTGGCGTGACCTGCCTCTATTGATAAATCAATGGGCAAATGTCGTCAGATGGGAAATGAGAACGAGACTTTTCCTTCGTACTTCCGAGTTTTTATGGCAGGAGGGACACACTGCGCACGCAACAGAACAGGAAGCGATCGAAGAAACTGAACAGATGCTTGGTGTTTACGCCGAATTTGCTGAAAGCTGGATGGCAATGCCGGTGATTCAAGGTCTTAAAACCGCTTCAGAAAGATTTGCAGGTGCGGTCGAAACCTATTGTATAGAAGCACTTATGCAGGATGGAAAAGCTCTTCAGGCCGGCACATCACATTTTTTGGGTCAAAATTTCGCAAAGTCTTTTGACGTAAAATTTGTAAATAAGGAAAACGAACTCGACTATCCGTGGGCGACGAGTTGGGGCGTATCCACGCGGCTGATGGGCGCTTTGATCATGGCTCATTCGGACGATAATGGTTTGGTTTTGCCGCCAAAACTTGCACCGATCCAGGTCGTCGTAGTTCCGATCTTTCGTGAAGAAGCGGATCTCGCAAAGATAATGGAACATATCGCGCCGATCGTTGAAGAACTAAAAACACTCGGAATTTCGGTTAAAGTTGATGATGACGACAAGTATAAACCCGGTTTCAAATTTGCTGAGTACGAACTTAAAGGCGTTCCCGTGCGCCTGGGAGTTGGAATGCGTGATCTGGAAAACGGGACTATTGAAGTTGCCCGGCGTGATGAACTTACTAAAGAAACGCTGCCTCTCGAAGGCGTCGCCAAACATATTTCATCGCTTTTAGACGAGATCCAGGAAAACATCTACAACAAGGCCATGAATTTCCGTGAGGAAAATACATTTACGGTTGATAATTGGGAAGATTTCAAGGCTCAAATAGAAATGGGCGGTTTTGTCATGGCGTACTGGGATGGTACCGCTGAAACCGAGGAAAAGATAAAGCAGGAAACAAAAGCGACGATCCGCTGCATCCCGTTAAATTCAATAGAGATGGCAGGAGAATGCGTATATTCCGGAAAGGAATCGGCGAAACGGGTAGTTTTTGCGAAAGCGTACTAAAATACAAAATAAAAGGCGTACTTTGATCGCAAAGTACGCCTTTTGTTTCCAAATTGAAACTTACCGAAATCCAAATTTTGTACAGAACGGCTCGATAAAACCCCAAATTTGACCTGAGACGCTAGCATCCTGATCATATGAAATCCTTGTCATTCCGTCGACCCCGCCTTCATCGATCATAGCAGAACCTTTTACATTTAACGGTTTAGTCCACGGACATCCGCCCATTCCGCCGTGTGTACACATAAATTTGTAAGCTTCGATCTTTGTCGGTAGGCGATATCGCAATCCATCGTTGTCAAAACTTTCCCGCGAACCCGAATTCGGATCACGGACGACATGAAGTACGTTCTTTACATTGTTTGGAATTATATCGGCATCGATCCACATATGGCGGTCTACGCAGTCAAACAATAGCATTGCATCGACATCAATTCCGGCATCTTGCAATTTACTGGCTA
>JBGTEI010000069.1:0-3380 GCA_041747875.1 Pyrinomonadaceae bacterium
TATCTCGGCAATGTTTTCCTTCGATAGTTCCTCAAGTACAAAAACGCGGAGCCGCGAAAGGAGAGGCGAAATGATCTCAAAACTCGGATTTTCGGTGGTCGCACCGACGAGGATCAGCTCGCCATTTTCGACAAATGGCAACAAAAAGTCCTGCTGGGCTTTATTAAATCTGTGGATCTCATCGAGAAAAAGCACCTTCGGGCGATCGCCTTCGAGTTTTTCGTCAATGATCTTTCGGATGTCATTTTTCCCGGCGGTGACGGCGGAGAGTTCATAGAGTTCTGCATTTATGGCGTTTGCATAAATACGGGCGAGCGTCGTTTTCCCAACTCCGGGCGGACCCCAAAAGACAAGCGAGAAAATATGCCCCATCTCGATCGCCTTCCGAAGCGGGCGATTTTCGCCGACGAGATGTTTCTGGCCGATAAATTCATCGAGCGAGACGGGACGGATCTTGTTTGCGAGTGGTTCCATATTCAAAATCAGTACAGTGAGCGATAGCGAACAGTATAAATATCTATTCTGTTGATATTATCACGCGGCTCACTATCGTTCGCTGTACCGATTCAGCCAATTCAGAAACATTTCTTCCTGCCGGTGAAAAGCATGTTCCGGCGTTTTGTTTTTTGTCATCGGAAGCTTAAAAAACACCGAGAGCTGTTCTTGAATTCCTGATTCTCCGCACTGTTTTGCAAAATCGAGGCAACGTGCGATCTCGATCGCCAGCGGAGCGGCGAGGATCGAATCTTTGCAGAGGAAGTTTATTTTTAGCTGCATCGATTGGCCGAGAAAACCCGTAAAATCGATATTGTCCCAGGCTTCTTTGTTGTCGCCGCGGGGTTTGTAATAGCGGATATCGACAATATGATCTTTGACCTCGTAGCCTAGAATATTTCGCAAAACGGAAGCTTTTGTTTTTATTTTTGACGCGAGCGATTCTTCGTTTGAAAGTGCGAGACCGTCGCGGTTTCCGAGGATATTTGTCGAATACCAGCCGTCGACCTTTAGTGCGCGGGATCTGAGCGCCGGCGCGATAACCGTTTTGATAAATGTCTGCCCGGTTTTTCCGTCTTTTCCGGCGACCGGGACTTTTTGTTTATCGGCAAATTCTATAAGTGCGGGAATATCAGCAGAAACCGACGGCGTAAAATTTCCGTACGAAGCGTTTTCGCTGATCGCCGCATATGCGTAAAGTATTGCGGGCGAAATTTCCGCAGAATTTTTATCAAGAGCCTTTTCAAAGTTTTCGAGCGAACTAAAGACTTCCGCGGTTTCCTCAACAAGTTTTTCGGTCGATGCGAGATTTATAACCACTACTTCATCGAACATCTCCCGAAATTCGCGGATGTTCCGTCGGATCGATTCGATGGAATTGCGAAGAGAACTATTTTCAAACGCATTATTGCCATCGATATTTGAAAGAAAATTGGCATTTGAAGCCGCTTGCCAAGGCGTGATCTGAGCGAGCTCATTTTCGACGGCGAGAAACTGCTTGTAGCTCAAAACATCGTGTTCGGAAGCGGCTTTAGCGAGATCATCCGGATTGAGATCCCAGCCGGCGAAAACGATGTCCTGATAATCGGCGATGTCCTTTGTCAGATCGACGCCCAATTCTGCAAGCGGCAAACCGGCGTTGCCGATCAAACCTTTTTTAAGAAGTTCGATCCCGGCGACCATTGTTGTCCCGACCGCACCGCCTAGACCGACGATGGCAATTCCCAGTGTTCTGTTCGTCATAACGTATGAATTTTATGGTGAAAATCGGATATTCACGATGGCCGTTAAAAAAAGGATCGAATTATTTCCGAAAGTGTGCCTACTGCTTCAACTCCACGATCGTCGCGCCGTTTCCGCCTTCATTTTGCGGGGCGAATCCAAAACTTGAGACGTGCGGATGACCTTTAAGATATTGATGAACTGCGTTCTTTAACGCACCGGTGCCGAAACCGTGGATGATCCGCACCGACTGGAGACGGGAGACATAGGAATTATCGAGAAACTTATCAACCTCGCTTTCGGCTTCAATAGTCGTCTGTCCGATCAAGTTAAGTTCTGATTGAACGCTGCCGAGTTCAAGATCAATACCTGATCCGGATGCCGATTTTTTTAGTTTTTCAAGCTGATTTTTCTCCGGCTTGGGTGCAGCTCCCAATACCTGAAGATCCTCCAAACGCTGCCTCATTCGCATCGATCCGACGATAACTTCCGCACTATCACCGTCGATCTTTTCAACCTTTCCGCGGGTTCCAAATCGCGTCAGGATGACGTCAGAACCAGCTTTGACAACAGCATCGTGGACGATCTTTTCTGCCTGATCTGCTGCCTCCGGTTTAATCAATCCTTCTTTTACTGCATCACGATCTATCTTTGCTTTTGCATTGAACGCGTGGCGTTTTAATTCCGCTTTGTTGGCGAGAAGTTCTTTTTCAAGTTTGGCTCGCTGCTTCTTGTCTTCTACCGTTTTAATAAAGGTTTTTGATCTTCGCTCAAAACTCTCGACGGTTTCACTCAATTCCTGATCAAACTGTTTGCGCCGCTGCCTCTCTCGTTTACGAAAATCGACGTCGAGCTTTGCATATTTTTCGGCCGTTGCTTCACGTTCTTCTTCAAGCGCGATCCTCAGATCTTGCGCCTGTTTTGTTTCCTTCTGAAGTTTGTGTAAATAGTCTTCAGTAACCTGCGCTGCAAGATCTAAATTCTCACGAGCTTTGGCGATCACTTCATCGTTGATCCCAAAACGCCTTGCGATCTCGAGCCCCGAGGATGCACCGGCGATCCCGGTCAGGAGTTTGTATGTCGGTTCAAGCGTCTTTTCGTCAAATTCAACTGAAGCATTTATTACGTCCGCATCATTTGTCGCGTAGATCTTCAAACCCTTGTAGTGCGTAGATGCGATGATCTGTGCGCCGCGATTCCGCAGATGATCGACGATCGCAACGCCGAGTGCGGAACCTTCTTCAGGATCGGTTCCGGTGCCGACCTCGTCAAGCAAAACAAGCGCGGGCGTGTGAAGGTTTTCCATCATGTCCGCGATATTTGAGATGTGTGAAGAAAAGGTTGAAAGGTTTGCGGCGAGCGATTGATGGTCGCCAATGTCAGCTAAAACCGAAGCGTAAAACGGTATCTTCGCTGCGTCTGCCGGAACGGGCAATCCGGAGATCGCCATCATCGAAAGCAAACCCGCAGTTTTGAGTACAACCGTTTTCCCGCCGGCATTTGCGCCTGAGATGATCATCACGGAATTTTTCTTTGAGAGCGAATAGCTGACGGGAACGATCTCTGAATTCGTCTCGTTTTGTGATTCTCGCACGCTTCCTGACGGTCGCGTTTCTGCCTTTGCGCCTTTGCGACTTAGCGGGATCGAATTTCGCAGCGATTCT
>JBGTEI010000070.1:0-3746 GCA_041747875.1 Pyrinomonadaceae bacterium
CCCAAGCTCGTATATACCCATGAAAACTCCATGGATCGTTCTCCTCTCGGCAAGCCTTTTTTCAAGAAATTCCGTGATCGAAGCGATCACGAATGAAGTTTCCAACTGGGTTGTAAAAACAGGGCTCTTAACCGTTTGGGCGTGATCTGCGATGTCAATGGGAACTTCAAGACCTTCTGTAACAATAATGCATGAGATGAGTTCAAAAGGAAGTGCTTCGATCGCCCTTTTCCTTAAATCCGGGCTTAGCTGACGTAAGTAGGAAATTTCACTTCTTCCAAGAATTTGGATCGTCCCTCTGTGGAGATAATCCGGATACCCTGCTAACGCAAGACCCAATTTCTGAATTCTGGCAGTATCAATTAAATTTCCTGCACCTTCGTTTACAGCGCGTATCATTTTTAGGCCAATTTCGGGCGGGCATTCTTCAAACAACTGCGCGACGGTTATTGTCTGTTTTTCGCCCGACTTCAAGTTCATGTTCCGCATTTCATCCCGGATTTATCACGCCTTCTGCCAATGATGGAGAAGCCTGCGAATGGCTTAATCACACCCCGTCGGTTTCGGTTTCGATCGGCAGTATCTCGCCGGCTTTTTTTGCCTTATGTGATCTGTCAATAACCTTATTCTTGATCCGCAATGCTTGCTTTTCGATCTTATCGATCGTCTGCGAAAGCGAATGATACATATCATCTTCGGTCGTATTTGCAGCCAGAACTTGGTTTCGCCATTTTACAACGACTTCCGAACGGTGTTTACCATGCTCGACTTCAATTATTATGTGTGCATGATTATCTTCTTTCCCAAATAGATGTTTTATTCGGTCGAAGTGCTCTTCGACGTGAGATCTAATTGCCGGAGTAACGTCTAAATGTCTGCCCGTATATTCATAATTCATGTGATGTACCTCGTATTTTGTATGGTAAAAAATAACTGATCTTTAGTTTTCAAGCGATCTTATATCTATAGAACAAAACGCCCTAAATCACAGTCTTTCGCTCGCGTGAGCCCGGAATATTCATTTGATCCCGGTATTTGGCAACTGTCCTTCGTGAAATCTTGACACCATTCTTTGCCAACAGCTTCGAGAGCTTGTCGTCTGTCAGCGGTTTTCGGGAATCCTCTTCCTCGATGATCTTTTTCAAATTTAACTTTAAGATTCGAGTGGAAACTTCCTCGCCGTCTTCGTTTAACATCCCTTCACTGAAGAATCGCCTCAACTCAATGACGCCTTGAGGCGTGTGGGCATATTTACGGTTAACGACACGCGAAACCGTCGAAAGATGCATTCCGATCTCTTCTGCGACGTCCTTAAGCATCATCGGTTTAATTTCTTCGACACCTTTTTCGAGGAATCCGGTCTGCTTTTGGACAATACACTCTACAACCCGATATATCGTTTGTCTTCGGTGTTCGATGTTTCTGAGGAGATCAACAGCAGATCTAACCTTATCTTTAATGAAGGTTTTTGTTTCCCGGTTCGTTTCTTCTTTTCCAAGAAGCTGCTGATATGTTTGACTGATACGTAATCTTGGACTTCCATTGTCGGTAAAATATATGACCCAATCACCTTCGACCTTTTCAATATATATTTCCGGAGAAACATAGATCGGTTTCTCCGTCGAATATTCCTTTCCGGGATACGGATTTAGGATCCTGATCTTCTCGATCTCTTGATTTAAAGCTTCGAGATCAACTCCTGTCGCCTTTGAAAGCTTTTGGAGCCTGTGCGGCTGGAGATCTTCGAAATAATTTTCTACTAAACTCGACGCTAAACTTCCCGCCTCGCCCCGTACTTCAAGCTGAACAAGGAGACATTCTTTTACGTCCCTTACGCCGCAGCCGATCGGATCGAGCCTTTTTACGACCTGTCGCGCTTCTTCAACCACTTCAAGCGGATGCCCGCACATTTCGGCTATCTCTTCGTTTGTTGCATTCAAACGTCCTATTTCATCGAGATTTCCTATAACGCATATTCCGGCCTCTTTTACTTCGTCAGAAATGCTCTGTAGACCAAGCTGCCATTCTAAGTGATCCGTCAATGTTTCCGAGCTCGACAAAAACTGCTCAAAACTCGGCGCATCTTCTTTATGTTCAAATTCCTGTGTACGATATCCGGGGTCTAGATAGTCTTGAAACTCCCGTCCAAGATCGATCTCATCAAATGCATCCGAATGATCTTCTTCGGCTGCGGAGTCATCAGAGGACCCATCTGTGGAGCCGTCCAAAGCATCTTCTATCGCGGATCTTGTTTCATCCGAAATATCGTCCTGATGTCCGTTTTCATTGATATTTGTTGATTCATTGGAGTCAAAATCCGAATCGTCACCGTCGGTGTTCTGATCATTTCCACTCTCATAATCACGGTCGGTACCGTCCGCATGCTGATCAAGGATCTTTTCGGCTATTTCACGGATTTCATCGTCGGACTGTACTTCTTCGAGGATCGGATTCGAAACAAGCTCCTCCTGAATGAGTTCGCTGAGCTCAAGCGAAGTCATTTGAAGCATTTCAATGCGTTGCCGCAATTGCGGCGTCAGCACCATTTTCTGTTGTAGCTTTTGTGATAGTTTTAAGAAAGCCATCCGATATACTGCAGTTCAGGAAAGAAGACCGTTAATAAAAGAACTTGGTTGATTATAACCGATATTGCGATCAAATGTGAAAATCAGATAATTAAAGACTAAACCGCTCACCCAAATAGAGTCTTCGAACATCTTCATCTTCGACAAGTTCTGTAGGTTCGCCACTCCTCAATATCGATCCCTCCGCCATTATATACGCCCGGTCTGTGATCCCGAGCGTTTCTCTTACGTTGTGATCGGTGATCAAAATGCCGATACCCTGTTCCTTCAAGTATAAAATTATCTCACGGATGTCTTCGATCGCGATAGGGTCGATCCCGGCGAAAGGTTCATCGAGGAGAATAAATTGCGGCTCCGTGGCAAGGCATCTGGCTATCTCTACACGCCTTCGTTCCCCGCCGGAAAGCGAATCGCCTCTCGTTTTTCTAACGTGAGTAACTCCAAACTCTTCCAGGAGTTCTTCCAAACGCGCAAACCTGTCAGCGCGGGATAGTTTCATTGTTTCCAAAACCGCTAAAATATTCTGTTCGGCTGAAAGTTTTCGGAAAATCGACGGTTCCTGCGGGAGATAACCTAAACCAAGTCTTGCACGCAAGTACATTGGAAGCTTTGTTACGTCATCGCCATTTAAACTAATATTTCCATTCTCCGTGCGTTCAAGCCCGGTCATCATGTAAAATGTCGTCGTTTTTCCGGCACCGTTCGCTCCCAGGAGTCCGACAACTTCGCCCCGACCGACGAACAAACTAACACCGTCGACAACGCGCCGACGCCCGTACGTTTTCCGCAAATTATTTGCTAATAATGATTTATCTGGAGTTACCGAACCGTTTTCCACAAAGATTAGTTTAACTTACCGGGCTTAATTTTATAAACTGTGCGAGACCTTCCGGTACTGTTTTTTGTAGTTTGACCACCGCCCACGACGCGATTCTCGGCAAGGTAAACCGTCCTTTCTCTGCCTTCCGAAGAACCACTTTGTGAGTCGTTAACCTTCGCAGGATCCCCGCGCAGAATAACGACCTCGTTTGTCGCCGAATACTCGGCAAAATCACCCGAAGCACGTCTTCCGGGCTGCGATATGACAACATTTTCTTCCATCACGGTTTTCGAAAGTTCATTATCCTTGTCAAGTTAAATATTCGCGATCCCTGCAACTAT
>JBGTEI010000071.1:0-5636 GCA_041747875.1 Pyrinomonadaceae bacterium
TTAACGTGTCCGAGCTTGATCCGCAGTTTGCCAAACCACTTGAAAACGTAAAAGTCGGCGGTTACACAGATCCGATCGCGATGGATATCGGGATGGAGATCATTCGCGTCGATGAGCGTGTTGCCGGCAGTGATAATTCCACGTTTAATGAACCTGCAATTAGAACTGCAATAATGCAGGAGAAACTTCCGGATGCGAGAAAGAAATTTATGGATGAATTAAGAGATGATGCTTATATAAAGATTCGCGAGAATTACAAAGCGTTAGTAACTCCTCATCTTGTACCGGATGATACAAAAACCGCGACGACGTCAAGCAACTAAATCGACCCAAACGTAATACGAAGAACGCCGTCATCGTGATGGCGTTTTATTTTTTTAAGATGAGACTGGATATTTATTTAAAACTGAGTCGCTTAATAGCTCGCAGAACGTTGGCAAAGGAATTTTCAAGTGCAGGCCTGATAAAAGTAAATGGCGCATTGGCGAAGGGATCAAAGGAAATTGCGGCGGGAGATGAAATTGAAATAACGCGATTTCCGCGCATTCTAACGGTGAAGGTTTTAGACGTTCCGAACACAAAACAAGTTTCAAAGAAAGACGCGAGTTCGATATACAAAGTGATCTCGGAGAAACAAACGCCGGATCAGTTGGACTTTCCGGAGTAACGAAGTTGCGATCGTCTTAGTCCCTTCGAGTCGATTTTGCAGTTAGGCGGGGATCGATAAAAAACAAACCGATCAAATAAAACAGAAGCGCAAAAAACTGTAAATATCCTGTTGCAGCCGCGAATTTTGGAAGATCGAGAAAATATGTAATCGCTTCCTGACCTGGATTTTTCCAAATACGGTATAGCCAACTTCCCTCTTCCGCCGAAACAAAATTTGCAAGCACAAGATATTTTGCAACAAATGCGAATCCGAATAGCGCACCCATACTTCTAAGAAGTTTTCGGGTATCGAAATCCGCAAACAGGTTATTCCAAAGTGTCCAAAAGAAACAGAATGCGACAACCCAAAATGGGAGTCCTTGCTCAGGAAGCAGGGAATTGAAAACCTGCGTTGAGGCCGAAAACAACGTCAAAATAACAGCACCATTTGCAGCGTTTTTAGGCGCAGAATAATCTTCGGAAAACCAACCTTCAAAATCGATCAATTTAGCCCGGAAAAACAGTGCGATCATGACTACTGCAAAAACCAGACAAATCAGTGCCGGTCTTAAAAAGATAAATTCATTATCTTTAATACCGATCCGTAACCCGCCGAGAAGCGTTACGACAAGAAAAATAAACGGGAGAAAAACGTATTGAATGTAATATTTTGTATTTTCGTTTTTATTAAGTTCTTTTTCTGACGGCTCTAATGACTTTGAAATCTTCGGCGATATTTCGGTTTCTTCGTCCAAAATATCAATATCTTCCGATGTATCCGTTGACAGTATCTCGCCGTCAATGATCTCCAGAGAGTCACTGCTGCCAAGATCATTGTTTTCCGCTATTTGTTCGGTCTTTTCCGTTTCCATTATTTTCGCTCACGAGTAAGCTTAAAAGGATTAAAATCATCCGCTGTGATCCTTAGACCCTCTTCAAATTCGTTTTTTAGTTCAACCGGAGTTTTCAGTTTTAGATCGGCGTCGTCGGACTTAAAATCATTATTGAGTTTTATTAAGCGATCGATCTGTTCTAAACCTTTCTTGAAAAGTTCGTCGTCATTTGAAAACCTTCCCCATCCTTGGCGGTAAAAAGTATAGGCAATGTAAAACTGGGTCTTCGGATCGCGCTTCTCCGTGTCCGCTTTCTCAAAAAGATCCCGCGCGACTATGAAATTATCCCGTCGAAATGCGAGCAAACCCTCACTAAACTTTGATTGATCTATTTCATAGGTGTTTGTGATGACCTGCGCTTTGGTTGTCGCCTGTTCGATCGTTTCCTTTGCCTTCACCGATAGATCTTCGACGCTTTTCGGTTCAACCAGGTAAACCCAAGCAACAAAAACACCAAAGATCATCGTCAAAGCGATACCTAAAATTTGGATATGATTTTCCTTCATTGTTATAATCACCCGACCTCTAGAATACACGATTTTGGCTAAATAGCTTTATGAGACATCTTCAACTACTCTTTTGCATCTTTGCGGTTTGGCTGCCGATAAAAGCGCAAAACAGCAAACCTGATCTCATAATCATAAATGCCAGGATTCATACAGTAGACCAGGCTAATCCCAAGGCCGAAGCTCTCGCGATTCTTGGAAATAAGTTTGTCGCAGTTGGTTCAAACGACGGGATTCGAGTACTTGCAGGGGCAGAAACCAAGGTCATCGATGCAAGTGGCAAACTCGTTTTACCGGGTTTTAATGATGCCCACGTTCATTTTACCGCCATCGGAAATCAGTTTTCGGGAATTGACCTTCGATTTGCGAAAAGTTCTTACGAAGTAGTCAAAAAACTTGCGTTTTATGCAAGATTTCTACCAAAGGGACGCTGGGTACTTGGTGGGCAATGGAATGATAAAACTTGGCTGCCAAGCAGTCTCCCGGCAAAAGAAATGATCGATCCCGTCACGCCCGTCAATCCGGTCTTTTTATACGATCGCGATGCGAAAATGGCTTTGGCAAATAGCGCAGCGCTAAAGATCGCAGGCGTCTCAAAAGATACATTCCGCGATCTTACCGGCATCAGTCGTTATTCAACCGGCGAACCAACCGGAATTTTAACCGGAAACGCTATCGCTTTGGTCCGTGGATTCGTTCCTCGCTTCCAAACCTCGAATTGGTATGAGGTCCTCGAGACTTCGACAAATTATGCAGCAGCGATGGGGGTGACGAGTGTACAGGATATGCATTCGGACTATCTGACCGAATTGCTATCAAAGCTTCTCGCAGACGGGAAATTAAAAACCCGCGTTTATGATTGTACGCCCCTTTCAGACTGGAAGAAGCTTGAGGACGCCGGGATAAAACGCGCAAACGGAAGCGGCATGATCAGACGCGGATGCTTGAAAAGCCAAATTGATTCCGGTGAAGGAACTACCCAGCAGCTTCACGACGAAATTTCCCGCGCAGATAAGGCCGGGCTGCAAGTAATGATCCACGCGATCGGAAATGAACCGATAAATAATGTCTTAAACGTTTTTGAGCAAGTCGAGAAAGAAAATGGTTCGAAGGACAGACGTTTTCGCGTCGAACACGCTTTTCGCTTTGGTATTTCGGATCTTAATCGATTTGCGGATTTGAAGATTATCCCTTCCCTGCAGCCGCATCTATTTAACGGCAGAGATCCTTATCGCTCGATCCTTAATTCAAAAGCGCAGGTCGCATTTGGTTCAGATGCGTCGATCACAAATTTCAACCCGATGTTCGGAATTGCAGATGCCGTGAATTCTGCCAGTGAAAACGAAAGATTAACTGTAGAGGAAGCGGTGCAGATATATACGATCGGTTCGGCATACGCGGAATTTCAAGATGACCAAAAGGGTTCGATCACGGTCGGCAAACTCGCCGATCTGGTGCTGTTATCCGAGGATATTTTCGCGATTGATCCGTATAAGATCGTAGAGACAAGGGTTTTGCTGACAATGGTGGATGGCAAAATTGTATATCAAGAAAAATAGTTTAAAATGTTTATATATCAATTTTTTGAGGAGTAATTTTTATGAAAAAAGTGTTTGGTTTGATGATCTTAGTAATGGTGTTTTCCATTTCATTGTTTGCGCAGGAAAAAGCGATGGAAAAGCACGCAACGGACGCGGATAAGGTTGCGAACTTTGATAGCGAAGGAAAAATTAAGCGCGGCGCAGCGATCGGGAAATCGAAAAAAGTTCCGCTTTCCAAGGTTTTGAAAGATCCGGCGAAATACGAAGGAAAGTCGGTTCGTGTAAATGGTTTTGTGGTCAGATCTTGTAAGTCGGAAGGTTGCTGGGCAGAACTTGGAGCCGAAAAAGATTCAAAACAGACGATTCGTGTAAACATGAAAGACCACGCATTTTTTATCCCGCTCGAGTCTGCCGGATTCAAGGTTTCGACCGAAGGTGTTTTTAGTGTAAAAACCTTGTCAAAGGAAGAGGTTAAGCATTTCACCGACGAAGGTGCAAAATTTGAAAATCTGAATGAAGATGGAACTGTCACGGTGGTTTCATTCCTGGCTTCAGGTATTGAACTGAGCGAAGAGTAATTCCCGGAAAATGAAGCCATTCAAAGTAAGAGATATTGAGATAGATCCGCCATTGGTTCTTTCACCAATGGCGGGCGTTACTGACTATTCCTTTCGCCGTTTACTAAAAAAACGCGGCGGAGTAGGGATGACCGTATCTGAATTTATCTCCGTGGAGGGAATGACGCGCAATTCTCCTCAATCAATTCGGATGATGCGTTTTCAGGAATTCGAACGCCCGTTTGCCGTCCAGATCTTTGGTTCAAATATCGAACGAATGGCGATGGCGTCCGAAATGGCAGAAGAGATCGGCGCCGACATCTTGGATGTCAATTGCGGGTGTCCGGCTCCGAAAGTGGTGAAAAAGGGCGGCGGATCGGGTCTCTTAAGAGAATTGCCATTGCTGGGGAAAATTCTCACGGAAATAAAAAAATCGATTTCAATTCCATTGACGCTGAAACTCCGTGCGGGTTTTACGGATACTGACATAAATTGCGTAGAGGTTGCAAAAATGGCAGAGCAATGTGGCGTTGAACATATTGCACTTCACGGAAGAACACGCGAGCAGCGTTATACCGGGCTTGCGAATTGGGATCTTGTAAGACAGATAAAAGAAGCCGTTTCGATCCCGGTTTCGGGCAACGGCGATGTGACAACCGTTGAAAACGCGATCCAGCGATTTAAGGAAACTAATTGCGACGGGATCTTGATCGGTCGCGGCGCGATGCAAAACCCTTGGTTATTCAGGCAAATTCAGGACGTTATCGAAGGACGCGAGGCTTATGAGCCGACGCATTTAGATAAACAGGCAGTCTTGTTGGAATTTTTTGAATATCTGCAGGACGATATGCCTGAAAACGCCGCGCTTGGCAAAATGAAACAGCTTGCCGGACAATTCACGAAAGGGCTTCGCGGTGGCGCGAAATTTCGCCAAACGCTTTATCATTCCCATTCAGCTCAAGAGATCCTCGAGAATATTGCAATATATTTTGAGACTCTCGAAAGCGGAAACGAGTACGGTGACGGTACCATTGAAACCGAAACGGAACCAATAAATTCCTGTGAAATAACCACTGCAGCCTAATTTGTTAAATCCTTGGAGTATCAAACCATGAAAACTTTTAAGCTATTTTTTCTGATCGGATTAATTTTGATCGTCGCAGATTCTTCAAATTCTCAAAACAGGGAAAGAACATCTGAAAGACAGACACCGGTTGCGGTTTCTTCACAGCTTCGGTCTTCTGCCGCTTTCGGTGAAGTTTTACTTAGAAAGGTCGAGCTTGAATCTTCACTTGAAGAGATGCTTGTCTCATATACGGAAGAATATCCAAAGGTTAAGGAAACTAGATTTGAACTCGAAACACTTCTTGCCGATATCAAAAAGCTAAACACCGTAAAACCAAATGAAGCGGCGAAACTTACAGTCGCGCTGGGAAAACTGATCGTAAAAAAAGCGGAAATAGCAACTGATTTTTGGGATCTTTCCAAAAA
>JBGTEI010000072.1:0-3091 GCA_041747875.1 Pyrinomonadaceae bacterium
CGTGGTAAACGCAAAACGCGGCATAACAAAAGCAACCGGCGACGGAGGTGCCGGTTTTTTTGAGGCTGTCGCTTTGTTTTCGGGCTTCTCGGTGTCCTTACATTCTTTGTTGTCTTTTACCTGCCCAAAAGAAATGCTAACTAAAATCGCAAGGATCAAAAAACTAAGAAACGCTGATCTGGGGTTACTTATGCAACCGTTCTGTTTTGTATAGGTTTCCATTTCCATAAAGGTCGATCGTATTTCTAGTCTAAACTCGCCATCAATTCAGTTTTTTCCGAAACTGAATTCAAGAGATATATCTTGTTCTGATACGAAGCCTTCAAAAGCTCTTTAGCCGCAGTATTGCGCGGGTTCTTTCGAACTTCTTGTTTCATCTTATTGATCGCGTTATCAACCATCGCAATGTTCTTCTCAAATTCGATCCGTTCTTTTGGCTGCAGAACGTCATCTTTCGATTGACCAATGTTTCTATTCAGCGTTGCAATTGTTTGCACATAAATTTCTTCTCCAACAACTGCCGGAGCCGAAGTTTCCGTATTTGTCGATCTATGAGTAGCCGGGATGGTTTTCCGCCTCGCAGGCGCCTTATAAGAAGCCCTCTGATACTGTGGTCCGGTAGGGCGAACCGGAACGAAAACGGTTTCAGAATCAGCGCTTTCAGGATCCGATTGATCTTCATCATCGTTCGAAGGCATGTTGTCGTCACCACCAACTTTCCGGACATTGGGTGCCGGCTCGAAGATGTCCGCAGGTTCATTGACAACAATCTCATCAAGTGATGTCAATCTTGGGAAAACCTTCAAAGCGACCGCGAACGTTCCAACAAACATAACCGTAGCCGCGACAGCAGCAAACGCAGGGCTAGCGAGATTAATCTCTCCAAATACCGGGATCAGTGCCGTCAACCGCTGCCACAAAGTTACTTTCTCACGTTTCTCAATTTCACCGATCGCAGTAAACAACTTCGTCCTAAGTCTTTCCGTCGGAACCAGAACATCAAGTCCATCATCCAAAAGCGCAAATGCAAAGGAATTTTCTTCCTCAGCTTCGCTCATCATCAGCGCGCAACTATCACATCCGGAGACATGCATTAAAACTCTTTCGGAAACGTCGGAGGTTAGTTCACCATCTAAAAATGCTTGAATAATGCCGATCTTAAAACACTTGTTGCTCATATACTACCTCCCATCTTACCGTAAAACCGAATAAATTCCTTCTTTCCCCGCGCCACATATGTTCCGATGCTCGTCTCGGTCAACGAAAGACTCTCAGCTATTTCCTTATAGGATAATCCCTGTTGTTTCAGGATCAGACAGCTTCGAAGGGGTTCTTTGATCTTCTTTAATGCAGTTCTCACTTCCTGAACAGTTTCCCTGCTTTCATATTCTTTCTCGGCGGTAAAATTGTCACTTTCTCCATGCTCTTGGACGTAATTTTCCTCGCGCACGTTTGCCCTTGAATTCCCGCGGATCGTGTTCTTCGCGAGGTTTAAAGCCACGCGGATCAACCAGGGCTTTAACATCGAGTCATTCGTAATACTCTCCATATTATTATAAAGCCTGATAAATGTTTCCTGAGTGATGTCCTCTGCGAGTCCGGCATCCTGTACTACTGCACAAGCAGCTCTAAACACAGTTCTATTGTGAAGCGTAAATGCCTCATCAAAAACAATCTCGTCTTTTGCAACTGCAGTTTGTCCGGACATCACGTCCACTAATGTTTTCACGCCTTCGCTCATTTTAGCATCTGCCAATGGCTTTCAATAGTAAAACACCACTATTGCGAAGTTTGTGACAACTTTGTTAACTTCCTTTAACCAGTAAGTTGAAAGCTCAGTTTTTGTTACGAGGCTTTTTTGACGTTTGTTCAAGCTAGTAGGTAATTACGTATGTTCGGTCGAGAATTTCGGACGGAATTTCGTCTTTTCCGGAGGAGGTAATCAAGAAAATATGATTATTTCGTGGTTCGCTAAGGATTTGCTCTACGGTTTGATTTAGAAACGCAAATGAATCGCGGGGATCATAGACCGGTTCCACCAGGGCCAATTCCCGCAAGGAAAGATTAAGTTGTTCTGGTTCGTTTCCAAGTGGTCGTTTGGCTTCGCCGACGATGAGTCTTGTAATAGAACCCTCTGTATTAAAATGCGCAAGCAAAGAGGCGGCCCTGCTAACACCATTTTCGAAACGCCGTTCGGTCTCAGAAAGGTCTTTTCGTGAGTTCTCTTCGCTGATCTTTATCCTTAAAGACTTCTCTTTTTCTTCCGATGTTTGTTCAATGTTAGGGTCAAAAACAACGGTGATAAATTTCTCCACTTCCGCGGTGAATTCACGGATCATCACGTTATTTGCCCGCGCTGTCGCTTTCCAATCAATATGGCGAATGTCATCGGTCGGATGATATTCACGAAGCGCAAAAAGATCCTGTCCCGAGCCTCTTTTAGTGGATTCGTATCCGCCCGCTTCAATCGGAAAACTAAAATAATCATCGATCTGTTCGAGCCTTGGAAAAACTATCAGCTCAGCTTTCTGAGCGGGCAATCGGCGTCGGTGTCGGAAAAAACCAAATGGAAACCGGGTGGAAAGTTCGAAGTCATTAATGGTAAACCGTCCGCGGCGTGAAAAAATGTGATCGATCTTATTTTCTATTGAGTTGTTCCTGGGAACATAAATGAAATAATCCAAGGTGTATTTAATGATCGGCGATCTCGAGATCCTTTTCGCAAGTTTCTCTGACACGATCTTTTGAAATTCATTTAGGTATCTGGAATATGACCTCTCCTTCCCCCTAACTTCTGCCGTAACCGAAAATGTCGGAAAAATACGCTTTCGGTTTTTTAATCCGACAACGATCGACGTTATTTCGCCGGCAAAGATCGTCTCTGAAAATCTCATTTTTACATCGAGTTTTCTAAGACAAAAATATCCCGCCGCAAAACTGATTAAAAGGCCGGAAATTATGAATGAGAGGACTAGGAAAAGTAGATTGTTTCCCGTATTGAAAGCTGCAAAAGCGACGATCACTATTAAGGCAACAAATATTGCGCCCCCGGTCGTGAATTCAAACGGAAGATTCATCTGCGACGCTTCAG
>JBGTEI010000073.1:0-3275 GCA_041747875.1 Pyrinomonadaceae bacterium
CGTTACCCAGGTAGGCACGTTCAAAGGACAAAACGTTTTCGGAGCGAAGGCCGATGTCATCAACTATCAAGTTATTTCTTATGGACTAAGTTTCGAGCGCTATCAAAGTCTACCGATTAAGATTAAAGATCCCGTTTATACGGGCAGTTTTTCTATTCAAACCGCAAAGGCAATTGCCCTGAAGCCACACTTAAAGGCGTTCGCTGTCGGTCGGTTGTCGAATACAAATTATACGATCGCCTTCAGTGAACAAAAGGCAACGATCCACTTGCCGATTCAAATCACGACATTGCATTATCGCCTGCATTTCATTTTGCAGGGGATCTGGATTGTGGATATAAGAACAGGTGAGGTACTGGTGCGTATCACTTCACAATCGACTTAATTATCGGGTTAGAAATTGGCGTAATGCGTCTGGATTAAAGTGATTTACCCTGTCCAATCCGGCGATTAACGCTTCCTTAGATTCACCCGGTAGGTTGTTCGAGCGTGAGGCCTGCTTAGATAGTCACGCTGGAGATCAAGACATTTCATCGCCTTTGATAATTCGCGGAAACGCTTGCCTTGGATTGACTGCCTTACATTGCCGAAGGATAAGCAAATCGGGAAAGGAACAATTCACCGATCCTGTAGAGCGTCCGGCAATTTCTACCTCCAAAACACGATTCAAAAAACTTTAATGTCGACCGATTTCCGGTGCCCTAAGCCCTTAAACAGCTTCTGCAGGATTGCAGTAAACGAAAGCCAACGATAAAACGATGCAGAATTATAAGTATCGCCGACGAAATTACAAGGTAATAGCATCGACTGAACGCGGGCCGCGATGCGATCGTCACGATTTTGTGAAGGAAGGATTCGCCGGTACGTCGTAGCTGATCGCGTCGTTCAATTGCCTTACTGCTTGCCGTAGCCCCAACTTATTTTCGTCCACAAATTTCTTGAACATTCTGCGCTCTTTAAGGGTGAGGTAAATCCGTGCATCGCATTTCAAGGTCCCGGCTGCCAAAATCGCCTGGGGGTTCGTCTTCACTTCATTTTCAATATTTTCATTTACGCGTTGAGCGAACGCGGCAATACAGTCCAGCCGTTTTCTTTGCGTCGTAGCTTTATCGGTCGCCTCCCGCGATACAGGCGCCTGTGCACCGCCGAGCTTGATCTTTCCGTTGTTTCCAAACGTGGGTCTTAGCAATTTCCTTCGACCTCCGATGAGGGCGGCAGCCGCTATTACGGGTAGAGCGTCTACAACTTTATCTCGCTCGCCTGCTTCTCCGTTTTCTTTTCGCGTCAGTAATTGTAAGTTGTCGAGAACGGTGAGTCCGCCATTGTGGCGCGATACCTTGTGGTCAATTTGAAAGTTGAGTTTATTTCTGCTTTTGAAGTTCCCGCTTGCGCTGAAGTAGAACCCGTCCTGGTCTGTATGGCTCTCATAAACGCTATCACTTAAATATTTCCAGTACTCAGGATTTTTTTCGCGGATTTCCTGCTTGGACATTTCTTCGAGTTTACGGAGCTCCTTTGTGTCCTGTGGGATAGTGCTCGAACGCATATATTCTTCCGGATATTTGAGTCGTCTTTTGGCTAGATCAACTTCAGTTATGAAGTATTTTTTATTGAACCCGAAGAACGCTTTCCACTCCGTTTCGTTGTTTTCCCAGAGGGCGTTAATCATTTCGGTCTGCGCTTTTTCTCCCATGTCGTCGCCAATAATTTCATTAGCGATATTTTCAACGTTGAACTTTTGTCGGTCGTTGAGTTCGATGTATTTCGGCTCGACCCCATTTTGAGCGAAGTATTGGAGGAGGTCTCGGATGTCCTGTTCGCGATACCCGGGATATTTCACACAACCAAAGAAAAACTCGGCATCTACTTTCTTTGAAAGCGGGCTCAGCTCTGCCTCGGACAGGTCGTCTCGGTTTGTTAATTCGTGGGTTCTAAATAGGTCGGGTAGGGCGGACACCAAATCGAGATAAGATTGTTTGATGTTGTCATACACCAGGATCTCGCAATTTCTCTCACGCTCGTCATTCTGTCCGTCTTTATTTGGAATCTGTTCCAGTATAGAGAAGTGATAAATCCCCAACGGGATACGCTCAATGAAACTCAACTTTTCGAGTTGTTCTCTGGTAGCGCTGCCGATTGCGTTGTTTGTGAGTATTGCGAATTCCTCAATCTTGTTAATCGACACAAGCCTGATTATTTGCTTCTTCGTTTCCGCGTGCTTGTCATTGAAATCGATGTTTTCTTCGATGAGTAATTGTTCCGGATTGACCCACGTGACTTTGTCTTTCCAATCATCGATGAAGCTGACGATAAACGCCTCTTTCGTGCCGCCTGCTTTCTCACCGCGTAAACCCCTACCAATCATTTGAGTCATTAGTATCGAGGAATTAGTTGGTCTTGCCAGGAACACGGATTTAACTTTTGGAAGGTCGGTACCTTCGGTGAGGATGTTTACATTTATGAGTACATCCACATCCCCATTTCTGAACCTATCGATCTTCTCCTTGTTCTCCTTGCTCGAGATCGTAACGCCGGTCGTCATGTCTCTGATTGACGAGATGACGTACTCGGCGGCGACACCAGCTCGTTCGAAAAGTTTCGTAAGTGCTATTGCGTTGTCTTGGTTTAGAGCAAATACGATCGTCTGCTGGTACTTGTCCTTGTTATTCGTATATCGGTCAACGATGACCGCGTTTCTGGTGTCGTTTTCAGCTATCGTTTTTGCTGTCCCTCGCCCTATGGAGTCAATCTCGAAATACTTAAGATTATCGAGCTCTTTCTCGCTCAATAATTTCGTCATGTCGAAATCCGTATTCACTTCTTCGAAAACTGGTTCCGATAGAATCCCTCTACTTATCAGCGTGCGCAGATCCACCTTGTAGACGATATCGTCGGGGAATACTTTGGCAAGGAGGCCCTGCTCTATCTCCGCGGTCCGGAACGGTGTGGCGGTAAGCCCAATCATTCGGAACTTAGTCACGCTCTCTTTCAAATCGGTCACTAAGCGCCGATAGGTTTTCGCCGTGGCATGGTGTGCCTCGTCAATAACTAAAAAAACTTCTTCGTTTCCTTTGAGCCAGTTGTTGTGGAGATGGTCGTACCCCGCATTTAGGCTATCCTTGCTCGCGATAATGATATCGTCCGTTGCTTTGATGTGAACCGGTTTATCATGAATTCCCGAGATGATTCGGTAATTGAACGATGATCTGGAAGTAAAAATATCTCTAAAGGCGAGTAGTTCGTGAAAAGTCGTTTTCGCCTGTTCTAAGAGTTCG
>JBGTEI010000074.1:0-11270 GCA_041747875.1 Pyrinomonadaceae bacterium
CACGATCGGAACTCTGTTTTTTGGTTTAGCGTTTACCGTATTTTCCGGATACCGCGGATCATTTATCACTCAGAATTTCATCGTCGCGACGTTGCTTATACTTTGCGGTTACCAGTCGATCTTATTTGCGGTCTTTACAAAGGTCTTTGCGATCAATGAGAATCTCTTTCCAAAGGATGAACGGCTCGAGAGATTTTTTGAAGTGGTTAATCTGGAGCGCGGATTGATCGTTTCGTTTGTAACGCTTATTGCGGGGATATTATCTCTTGGGATGGGAATCTTAAGTTATAAGATCGGAAATATAAGCGAAACGCATTTCTTATTTGCCGGTGCGATTTTGATCGCACTCGGATTTCAGACAATTCTTTTTGGATTTTTCGTGAGTATTTTAGGGCTCAAAAGGAAGTAACCTGACAATTTACCAACCGACGGCTCGGAGCAGCGCCTGCCGCATTTCTCCGGAAGTTCGCCAGCGTCGTTCAACTTCTTTCTCAAGTGATTTTTCAATAACTGCCGCCACCTGCGGCGGAATATCACTGATCCTCGACGTGATCGGAATCAACGGTTTTTCAAATATCGCTTTTACCGTTTCAGATATCCCGGCCTTCGGAGAGATATTCAAAGCATGCGAACCGGTTAGAAGCGAATACGCCGTCATACCCGTAGCATAAATATCAGAAGGCGGCCGAACTTCCTTAAAATCACGAACCTGCTCAGGCGGCATATATGCGATCGTACCGGCAACATCTCCGACCATTGTCACGCCGCTCATCCCGGTTTGCTTATAGCTTTTTGCAAGTCCAAAGTCAGTAAGCTTTGAAACCGAATTCGGAAAAGTTCCATCGACCAGAATATTCTGCTCTTTTATGTCGCGGTGGATAAAGCCCTGCTGATGGGCAAAATCGAGGGCAGCAAGTGTTTGTTCGATGATCTTTACCACTTCCTGATAATTCAATCTTCCGCCGCGTTCCTTGGCGAGTTTTGACGCGTCCATGCCGCTTACATATTCCGTGATCAAATAAACGATTCCGTTATGGGTACCGTGCTCTATATAGCTGACGATGTGCGGATGCACCAAACTAGCCGATACTTCGATCTCGCGCATAAAACGCTTGAGAGATTGTTCACTAACTGCGACCTCAGGCAGCAGAGTCTTGATCGCGACCGCCCGGCCGTCTTTTACCGAACGTGCGAGCATAACGCTCCCCATTCCACCCTGTCCGAGTATCCGTATCATTTGATAGTTCGGAATTGGCTGCGGGTTTTTCTTTAATGCTTCACGACAGTTTTCGCACAAGAATGAAAGTCTGGTATCAGGACGCGATGCCTCGGCTTCGGCCAGAGTTCCGCAATTTAAACATTCAACCGTGATTACCGATGGGATCGTGTTTTGAAATGCTTGCGGACTATCGACCTCACCAAACGCCGCGTCCGAATTAACTTCTGCTTCAAGAACAGTTTCGCCGCCCTGAATTCTGTCGCCTGATTTAAGGTGGATCGCATCAACGCGCAAACCATTGACGTACGTTCCATTAGTTGAACCTAAGTCGCGCAAGAATATCTGCGGCGGTGCGATCTCGAGCAGACAGTGATTTCGGGAGAAGAACCGATCTTCGGGCAGACAAAAATTCGCGGTTTCGCTTCGACCGATCAAAAACGTATCGTGCTGATCAAACGTAAATATGCGTCCTGTGTGTGGTCCCGCGATAACGCGTAAAATAACTCGCATTTATGCAAACTGTCCCATAATAATTATAATAATCCAAACCACGGAAAGTACTAGGCTCAATCCGCCGAGAACCATACCTATTATCGCGAGTTCTTTTCCTCCATACATCTGAGAATCTCTATTTACCTTTCCCATTGCAATGTAGCCGGTGATCAGAGCTGCCATACCAAACGGAAAACCTAAGTAACAACACAAAAACAAAAAACTGCATGCGCCGAGAGCTAAAGAAATGGTCGCCAGCGTTTTATCCTGCCCGACAGACATCGCCATCATATTTGACGGCGGCTGATAGATCTGCTGATTTGGTGAGTTAGACGGAAAGGTTTGAAACGGTTGATTTGACTGCGGCGACGCCGGGTCAAACCCGCCGCCCCAGCTTCCGTCATTTGTAACCCGCGCCGTATTCATCATAATTGTCGGCGGCGCATCCTGTGTTTCAGTTTCCAACAAGAGTTCGCCATCCGCGAGGCAAAAATTCAGATACTCATCTGTGTAGGATTCGTTACATTTTGGGCAAACTTTCATAATCTGCTATATAAGTACTCTGCTATTTTCTAAGTTCTATCTTTGAAAAGCCGATCGGCAAGTCTCCACTCGTATAGATTCCGGCAACTCCCTTTTGGTAATCTGAAAAATCTTTTTCTTTTCGAATGAAGACGTCGTTTATGTAAAAGTTCATATCTTTTCCATCGCTTCGAACTTCTAAAACATTCTCTTCAGAGCCTTTCTTGATCGCGGAAGAACTCGTCCAACCGAGGATCGTAGTTTCGCGCTTGTTCGTATGGCGTACAATTCTATACTGCTGATTATCCGTGCTAATCAGAAAAGCATAATCCTTAGCCAACACTTCGTCGGGATCACTATGGACCACCAATCCATATCCGAGCGGCGCCGCGCGGCCTTCCATGTTCTTAAGCGTTAAAGCGACAGACGAGTCGTACGTTGTCGCGCCCTTAGTTAGGATCACGTAATAGTATTTATCCTTCGAAGTCAAAACCAAATTGCCGTCGCTTTTCTTAGCCGTTACAAATTCATTACCCTCAATATCCCATTTTGAAAGATCGATCGTCGACTCAAGTTTTCTAGTGTCTTTCGCCGACGGCTCCTCTTTTTTTGTTTCACGGATCGTTTCAGTCTCGTTGTTTGCCACACTCGGGGGGGCATCTTCGTCATCAACAAACGAGCCAAGTGCGATGAGACCGATCATTCCGCCGCCGCATAATAGGACGATTCCGCCGAGAATACCCAAAACCCAAAGCCATGATCTTGACCCGGATTGCTTCGTTTGGTGATATTGAGGCGCTGTTTCCCATGTCGGTTTCGTTTCCACTGAACCAAACTGTTTGTTCGCAGATGTCGCCGGAGCGCTCGGCATCATCACCGTTGGCGGCGGCTCATCCGATCCTTCGTTGGCCTGATTTAAAATGGAACCGTCTTCAAGACAAAAGTTTAGCGTATTGTCTGTGTAGGTCGTCTGACATTTCGGACAAATCTTCATTGTTTTCTAATCGATCCTATACAACCTCGTACGGAAATAAACTCGTAAATTATATAATAAGCTTATTTTACCGCTATTCGCCGTCACAACAATTTTAGTTGATATTGATTTAGAATCAAAGCCCGCCAATTTATGGTTAACTATATCCCCCGTCCGCAGCGACCGCAAAACTTCACGCTCAAGTCAAAAACTGCGCCGCAATTTCCGCATGAATGCTTGCCGGCGGAAGGCACGGACGGAGGCTGAGAATGGATCCCGGCGCCCGCAGTTTGCGCCGTATTTAATCCGCAGCGACCGCAGAAACTTGAGTTTTGATGAAGATTCGCCGAGCATCTTGGGCATACGCTCCCCACCTTTTGGTCACCTTCGCTAACTAATGAAAATGAGCGGTTGCCGCATCTTCCGCAAAACTGTACTCCCTCTGCAAAACGCGAGCCGCATTGATTACAGGCGACAATCCCCGGCATCAGTGAACTCGCAGCACCGATGCTGCTTGATCCCTGAGACGATGTTGGCTGACTCTGCGGACTGTGTTCTTTTGTTAGTTGAGCCTGGATCACCTGCTCGTCGCCGCCTTCCCGGATCTCTATCACGCGCTCATCATCCCGCTCGCCCTTTCTGGATACCCGCAGAATATGCTGTCCGGCGGGAACTGTTGTCAAAACCAGTCTTCCTGATCTTCCGATACTTCCCTTTCGTTCGTCGTCAACGTAAACTTCGGCACCGACAGGCGCGAGAACGGTAAGCTTTGCAGTTCCCGGCGCAGCTTTATCGCCAACGTCTTCTGCAGCAGCTTCGAGCGCGGCTATCCATTCCGCTGCTGAAGACGCGCGGTTGTCAGGTTCGCGTTCGATCGCACTCATAATAACCTGCTCGACGTCTTTTGGAATGTCCGAGCGAAGCTCTGAAAGAGGAGGCGGATCCTGTATCACTTTTTGCATTACAAGTTCCATCAAGTCCCCGGTAAAGGGCGTCCGGCCGCCCAGCATCAGATATGCAATTGTTCCGAGCGCATAAACATCAGCTCTGACGTCAACTCCAAGTTCCGGCTGCATCTGTTCGGGCGCCATAAATTCGGGCGTCCCAATTATTCCGCGTGATGATGGAGTCGCATTCGAACTTGCATCGGTCACTGTTTGATTTACTATTTTTGCCAATCCAAAATCACCGACCTTAATAAAAACATCCTTATTCTTGCCCTTTTGCATAATAAAGATGTTTGCCGGCTTAAGATCGCGATGAAGAATTCCTTCTTCGTGAGCTGCGTCAACGCCGTCGGCAATTTGTCTAAGAATTTTGATCGCGCGTTTTATCGGAAGCGTTCCTTCCCTACGAAGAAGCCGGTGCAGACTTTCGCCCTCGACATACTCCATTACGAGGTAAAAAACCCCGTCCTCAGATTCGCCAAAATCGGTTACATCGACAATATGTGGATGGCGGATCGAAGCTGCAGACATTGCCTCACGTTCAAAACGCGCGATCGCCTCGCCTTCGGCCAGATCATCACTGCTGAGCACATCCTGGCGAACCGTTTTTACAGCGACTTCGCGTGTTCCGAGATTACGATCTTTGGCGAGATAAACCTGTCCCATCGCGCCGCGTCCAATTCTTCTCGTTAGGAAATACCGTCCGGCAAGCAATTGGTCACCGGGCATACTTGTCCGGACCTTTGATTGATCCTGAGGACAGATCTCGACTTCATCGGTATAGCAGATCCCGCATTTTGAACATTCTTTCATTAGCTTTTATTTTCTCTATTCAGAGGAGATATTCCAAATGTGGAACGGAAAAACCGGAAATTTTTGCGGTTGCGGGATTTTGGACATTGCTATTTAATGTTGCTATAATCCAAATCGCTATTTGGGGCGTTAGCTCAGTTGGTAGAGCAACGGACTCTTAATCCGTGGGTCGCAGGTTCGATCCCTGCACGCCCTACCATTTAGTTTCAAAAAGACGTCATTTAATGATGTCTTTTTTGTTCCCTAGACCGCAAGACTTAAAGCGTACAAAATACTCAGGCAGATCCCGCCGTAAACTCCCGCGACGATATCATCCGCACATACGCCGATCCCATCCGGTAGGTTTTCAACATTTCTGACCGGATACGGCTTCCAGATATCAAACAATCTAAACAGCAAAAACCCGGCAACCATAAGCCATCGGGAAATTTCAAACGGAACAAACGCAAATACTATGAGCTGCCCCATAACTTCATCGACAACGATCTTTTGCGGATCTTTTGATCCAAAGAGCGTAACCGCACGCCGTGATGCCCATATTCCTATCAAACAAACCGCGGCAAGCAATAAGCCCGTTGTGGCGTAAAGTATCGCGCTGTATTGCTGAAATGCCCAGCCGGATTCGAGTAGAAAAAGTCGCGAAACATTTGCCGCGTATGAGTAGATAAGATAGATCGCTACACCGACGAGTGAACCCCAGGTTCCGGGCGCAAGCGGCAAATATCCGACACCGCACGTGGAAACCGCAAGCGCAAAATAGTCGGAAAAACTTCTGTGTTTTTCGGTTTGAGTCATAAAAGAACCAAAACTTATTTACTAAATGTACTTAAGTATGTAAAAAAAGAAAAAGTCGGAAACCAAACAGTTCTCGCTTTAAACTGAACCGACGATTTTTATCAATGAGAATCGACGTCCATCTATGCTGCGAATTCCGGCCAAACTGTAATTGGCATTTTCCGTAGTCATACACAAATTAGTCAAACAAACATTTTTGTTTATAATAGGAACGCCCGACCAATTCGGAAATGCCAACTACATTATATAAACATGAAAAAGTGTCCAAAATGCGATCGAAGCTATTCCGATGAAACGCTGAATTTCTGTTTAGACGACGGAACGGTTCTATTCTCAGAAAATGCAGCGGCAACGAATGAGAATATTCTGCGGCCAACCGAGCAGCAAACCGAGATCCTGTCACAGGAAACAATCACCGAGGCAATTAATTACAAGAATGAAACCGCAGATCTTTCAGATGAAAAAACGGACGCCATCAATTCGCGACCGGAGAAAGGTTCGCAGCCGCAAATCATTAAACAAGGAGTAAGCCCCGTATTCGCCTATTTGAGCATCGGATTGCTTGGTTTGCTAGTCGTTATCGCGGGTGTCGGAATAACGATCTTTGTTAGTTCAAACTCTGAGAATGACTCAAATTCCAACTATGAACAAACCAATTCGAGTTTGAACGATCAGGATCTGACCCTTCCGGAACTGGATATTACAGGCAATAATTCTAATAAAAGTTTAACGGATGAAACCAGGCCGACACAGCCCGCAAACATCCCGGAACGCGCGACCTCAAAAAAGGAAAATACTGACCCAATACCGGTCCCTACCGCTACCAAAACTCAAACACCAGCTCCGGCGCCAAGCCAGTCGGAATCACCGCTTCCGGAAACAGGGAAATACTATGTGATCCTTGGTTCGTATCAGGACAGTGCAAACGCCCAAAAGCGATTAATGTTAGCCCGCAGCAAAGGACTGCCGGCGAGAATTATCAATACGAGCAGTGTTCCGGGTCTGCGCAGCGGTCTACAGGCTGTTGTAATGGGACCGTTTACAAGGTCAGGCGCCCGGAAGATCCTTGGTCGGGCAAAAGGCGTCTCGTCCGATGCCTATATCAAAGAAGGTTGAGCCTTAAACGATCTCGCCTACAAGATCATAATTTTGCGCTTCAGTGATCTTAACGTTTACAAGTTTTCCGCTGATCGGCAGAAAATCTTCCGGCGCATCATTTATAAGAACGAGTCCGTCAATTTCCTGAGCCTGGCCTTCAAGACGCCCCTGCCACAAAAGATCGGATTGTTCGGAAACGCCCTCAAACATTACTTTGTACGTTCTCCCAACCTTCATATCATTATTCTTTCTGGAGATCTTCCCTTGCTCTTTCATCAGACGCTTTCGCCTTTCTTCGGCAACTTCAAATAGAACTTTGTCTTTAAGTTCGTATGCCGGAGTTCCCTCTTCATCGGAGTATGTAAAAACGCCGACATTATCGAATTTGCAGTTTTTGATAAATGACATCAGTTCATCAAAATCGTCTTCTGTTTCGCCGGGATAGCCGACAATAAACGTCGTACGGATCGCTATTCCCGGAACTGCGTCTCTTACTCTCTTAATAAGTCGTTCGAGTGATTCGCGTGTGCCTCCGCGTTTCATCGCCTTGAGCATATTCCTCGAAGCGTGTTGGAGCGGCATATCGAGATATTTTACGGCTTTACTATTGCTGGCGATCGCTTCTAAAAATCCTTTAGAAATGTGTGTCGGGAATGTGTACATCACCCGAACCCATTCTATTCTTTCGATCTTGCAGAGTTCGTTAATAAGTATCGCCAGGCCGTCAATATCGCCTAGATCCTCGCCGTAGCGCGAAGAATCTTGCGCAATTAGCACCAGTTCCTTTACGCCCTGATCAGCAAGATGCTGGGCTTCCTTCATTATTGAACCAAAACGACGCGAGCGAAACGAACCGCGCATTGAAGGGATCGAACAAAATGCGCACGGACGATCGCAGCCTTCGGCAATTTTTATAAACGCTGTGTGCGATTCGGTGGCGCGAAGACGCGGTGTGTATTCATCGTAAAGATAAGTAGCGGTTTTGTTTCCGATCGGTGTCAGTTCGATCTCGGCGAAATCTTTTTTGTCTTTCTCGGTTGCGTCAATGATCTTGTCAAGCTGGTTTGTCCCGATAAACGCATCAACATCCGGTAATTCTTTCATCAGATCGTCCCGGTACCGCTCAACAAGACAACCCGCAACGATCACTTTTTTTGCTTTTCCTTGTGATTTTAAACTCGTCGCTTCAAGGATCGCTTCGATCGATTCTTCTTTCGCCGATTCGATAAACCCGCAGGTATTGACGACGACCGTATCCGCCTCGTCCGCATTATTTGTAATTTCGTATCCTGCGTCTTTGAGCTGCCCCATCATTACTTCAGAATCAACAAGATTCTTCGGACATCCAAGACTAACGAATCCAACTTTTTTCATCATTATTTTAACCACATAGAGAGATCGGAAATATAGATTTTACCCTTTTTCCAATTACCTATCTATGTTTGTTTAGAGTTTAACTATAATCTCTGATAGCTCAGCCGACTTTCGCGTTACCGCCACTTTGTTATTAACAAAAATTCACAAACTTTAACATTTCTTAAGGACTTCATTTACCGAAACCGATAATCTAATTCCAGCCTATGGGGGAAAGGAAATTGTTTTACTCATTAATGAGCTATACCGCAAGATAACTCACAAATGTTTTAGTCCTGCTCTCACACTACTTCTTACGAAAATAGGCTGCCAGAGACGCCAGGGAATCCTCAATTTCCTGCGTCTCTATTTCTGTAAGATCCTTTACGCCAAATCGAACTCTATTATATTTCTGCGTGATCAATTTCACTTGATCGAGCCCTGTTTCCAATGCAAATTCCATTGGTGTAACCTCCTGCGATCTGGTTATTCCCTTCGCGGACAAAACCTTATGCATTCGCCGATAAAACTCAACGATCTTTTTCGCATCATCTTTCCGGCCTAACCAAGATGCAAAAGCCGTCCAGATCGAAAGATCTACTAGCTTCCTAAAGAGCCAAATCAAAAGGAATACCCCCAAAATACCGGTGATCAAATAAGCTGCTCCGTAACCAAGCGCGACCAGGCTTGCCTGCAGTCCTTTGTCGCCGCGAACTTCTTCCCACCAGTTTTCGAGCTCCGTCTTGAAAGCCTCTATCACCAACGTTAAACTTTCGCCATATTTCGCCCCGCTGTTTTTAACAGAGGTAAGCAAAGTGGATTGTTCCTGCGAATCATAACTGACGAAATAACGGATCCAGATCATTTCGAGGGCTTCCGAATATTTGCCGAATCTGTCCCAGATAGATGCTGCCGAAGATTCGTTGTATCTTCCTGCAGAAGGCGTTGGGTCAAACGTTATCCAACTTTTCGTTTCAGGAAAATATACCTCAACCCAGGAATGAGCGTCACGTTGCCTGACGACAAACATACCGGCTGATTCATTGTAATCTCCTTGCTGAAATCCATTTACAATACGGCTCGCGATCCCCTGTGTGCGAAGCATCATCACCATTGCAGAAGCAAAATACTCGCAATGTCCTTCGCGAATGTTGAACAAAAAGTCGGCCAATGGCTGATCACCTGAGGCACGCATGTCGAGCGAATAGCCAAATTCGGTCCGCAAATAAGTTTCAATCGCTTTCGATCTATCGTAATTGTTCTTCGAACCCGATCGGCCTACAACATCGGACGCTAATTTTGAAACGCGTGGATCCAGATCTACGGGGACCTGTAAAAACCCTACCGACGCGTCGCTATAGACCCCGTTGTCATCCCTCAGTATTTCTAGCGAAGGAGTAGAAGGATCGGAGATAACGGTATAGCTGGTTCGTTCAAACCCAACCTTATCCGACCGCATCGATTCATCTCCGCTTTTACGGACCGTCTGAAGGTAGCCTTTTATAAGAAGAGGTTTCGACAAAGCAAAGATCGTCGAGGTCCCAATCGGCTCGAGATAAAATCTTTGGGTTATATTTTCCCCTTCCGTAGTTTTTGGGTTGATCTGGAAAATATTATTCGACCCTCTGATCGGTCTGTCGATCGTGCCGAAATGCGATTTTCTCCATCGTTTATTGTCAAACTGATCAAGCGTTACACCTCTCCAATATAGTCCCGATTCGGGTAAGGCTTTTCCATCAACTTTTACCCGCAACACCATCTCGTCGCTTTGTTTTAAAATGCCGATCTCGCCTAGACGAACCGACCCGGAAAATCCCGAGATCGCGTTGCCCGCCAATGGATTTCCGAATCCGCCAACACTGTCACGCGGAAAAATATAAAACAATGGTAAAGCGATAACACTAATCAGAAATATCAGGCAAATTCCAATTACAGAAAATGTCCGAAGACTCACCCCCGGGCTCATCGAACCTAAAACAAATGTATCGCTACGGTTGAAACTTTTTCTCGATATCGCAATATCCGTCAAAGTTCTTCGTATATCGAGCGATACAAACGCACATGTTGTAAACACCAAAAATCCGAAAAAATACAATACGAAGAGCGGGCTAATACTCAACCCGGCCGAGAGAAGCAGCTCGAAGAATGAAATAATATAGATAAAGATCCAATCCCGGTCGGATTTTCGCTGAAGAAGCTTTATCAAACAAAGGAATAATATCATCCAACCGAGAGAACCGATCGGAAGTGAACCTACTGATCTCAAGCCAAAAAACGAAAATCTTAGATCTAACAAGAAGATCAGGATCATTATCGCTATAATGATTAACCCTGCTCGTTCCGATAATTGCCATTTAGTATCTTCGATATTCCATGCGATGACGACTACTGCAACTGCAAGAATCGCGACAGATATTCCGACCGCGCCCGAGGAAAAGAGCGCAGCAAAACAGCAAACGGCAACCATATAAGATAGCGTTTGAAAGTACCGATCAACTTTTTCATTACTATTCAGCACGCCAAATAATTGTACCCTATTTATAAACACAAACGATAAAAAGCCCGTTCACAAATTACGTGAACGGGCTTTTTATAAGTTAAATCCGGCGACTTCCTACTTTCTCACACAGTCTCCCATGCAATATCATCGGCTCCAGTAGGCTTAACTTCCGTGTTCGGGATGGAAACGGGTGTGACCCTACCGACAAAATCACCGGAAAAATTAAAATTTAGTTTAGATGTTCCACAAATTTATTATATGTATGCCTGTCATTAAATTTGCTCGCAAACAAATTTTATGGTCAAGCCTTGGGACAATTAGTACTGGTCAACTAAATACATTACTGCACTTATATCTCCAGCCTATCAACGTGGTGGTCTTCCACGAGTCTCACTGGGAGAATTAATCTTAGGTCCGGCTTCACGCTTAGATGCATTCAGCGTTTATCCATACCCGACGTAGCTACCGAGCAATACCACTGGCGTGATAACTCGTACACTAGAGGTCAGTCCATCCCGGTCCTCTCGTACTAAGGACAGATTCCTTCAATTCTCCTGC
>JBGTEI010000075.1:0-5312 GCA_041747875.1 Pyrinomonadaceae bacterium
AAATTTAGACGATATTAAGACAAGAAATTAAAAGATAAGGATTAAAAAATATGAAATCAACAAATCCGAAGAGTCGTAGAGATCAAATCGTTGTTCAGGATTCTTAAGGCGAAACCCTCATTTACGACCTTAAAACAAATAAAGCACTCTGCTTAAACGAAGTTTCGGCAATTGTCTGGAACGCCTGCGACGGTACTAACTCAATTAGCGATCTCAAAGCTCTTATCGGCAAAAAGCTGAAAAAATCGGTTGACGACGAATTTGTCTGGCTCACACTCGATCAGCTCAAAAAAGAAGATCTCTTAGAAAATAGCGAAGAAATTACGCCGAATTTTAACGGCCTTTCCCGTCGCGAGGTGATAAAAAAGGTCGGCTTAACGTCGATGATCGCTTTGCCGTTAGTCTCGTCAATAATGGCACCAAAGGCTGTTCAGGCTCAATCAGTATGCGGACCGACTCAGGGCGATAATTGCCTCTGCACAGCTGCGACCGGCGTAGGAAACACGTGCACGGTTAATGGCTTTGGAAATCCGTCATGTCCGGGAGGCACTTGCGTTTGCCGAACGCTGACCTGCGGCGCTTTCAATTGTATAGGAACATGCCAATCCGCGTAATTTGCGGCAAATCAAATTTTATATACTTACAGACTTTTTTGTAGATTTAACTAACATGAAAATGTCGATCTATCGCTCGCGGTGGTTCGGCATTTTTATTTGTATTTTCGAATTCTTCCGTGATCACGGCGTAACATTCGCACGCAAATTCGGCTAGCAATGGTGCATCGTTTATTTGGATCTGTCCACGGGAACAGGAAATTATCGCTTTTTTCTGTAGCGCGCCCAGTGCACTCGTTACATAGGGGCGTCTGGTGGCAAGCATTTGGGATATGAATTCCTGCGTTACTCTGAGTTTGTCATTTTTTGAACGGTCCCTGACGAGCAACAGCCAACGGCATATCCGTTCGAGCACATTATGCAGCTTGTTGCAGGCGATGGTTTGAAGCGACTGGATGTAAAACGCGTGCATATAATGAAGTACCAATCTGTATAGTTCACCGCCCTTATCAAATTCTGCTTTTAGAATATCGGCTCGTATTCTGAGTATATATTCGGCGCCGATATTATAAGATTGAAATGAATCGGTTTTTACTCCCATTAAAGAGTGAATACTCCAAACACCTTCTGCGCCGATGATCCCGACTTCTGAGGTCGAACTATTCTGCATAGTTGTAAAGAGAATAATTATCGATTTGACCGGAAAATAAATATACTTTGATTCGAGCTTCGTCAGAAAATTTTGGCCAATGGGCAAATGAACTAACTCCAGATGAGGGCTGATGGCGAAATATTCTACGTCTTTTTTCTGCAACCCAGAAAGAATCGAATTTTCGCTTGCAAAACGGTTTGCAAGTGTATTTTCAACTGCGTTTGTTAATGACTTATCATTCACGTACATTGGTAATTCGTACGTTGTTCAGTTACAGATTCAATCGTTCACAAAATCGATCAAGATCCGATGAGGAATCCCAAACGTCGCGTTAATTAGTAAGAGGATCTTTCGTACGTTTTGCGTATTTTTACCGCCCGTTCAAGGGCGTCAAGTCTCTCAAGAATCTTTCGTTTCAAGTCTATATCGATATCCGGATTCTTATTGAGAAATTTATTGACGATAGCCAGGGCTTCTTCACTTTTCTGTCCGCCGATAAAAGACGCGAGCCATCCATTGATAAAGAAGATCTTTCTTGTCTCCTTTAAATTCGGAAGTTCGTTCAATGCTTTTTCAAGATAAGGCAAGGTTAGCTTAGAATGATCCGTAGCATTCCAAACGCCGACAGCTTCCTCGATCCAGCTTTCGGAAATTTCTTTGTTGTTTACAAAATCATTCCAAAATTTCGCCTTATTTTCTGCGGTGCCGAATCCGGCCTTTGCTGCGTATGCATAACGCTTTGCTGCGTCATCAGTTTCGGTTTTTTCGAGTTCAGAGAGGAGTTTTGACGCGTCTTTGTCGCCTAGAATGATCAGTTTTGTAACTATGTCAAATTTGTCTTTTGTTCGAAGTGGCGGGAGTTCTTCGGTCGGCGCCGGACTATTACGGGAGCCCTCCTTTACAGTCGGGCTACGGACACCGGGATCCATATTTGCAGCTGAGTAGTCTTTTAGTATCTGTCTCGCCTTTTCACTCGATGCGATTCCCAGAAAAGCCCGATAGTATGTGATTCTTTCACCCTGCGATTCCGCGGACTTCATCTTGTCAATTAGCAGATTTTCAAGTCTTGTGGCGAGGCTGGCTCCGTCCCGGTTTTTAGGAGTCCGCGTTAACCCGTCCGCTACCGCAAATGGTTCTGACCCGATATAATAGGTCATTGCCGTATCTACTCTTCCGAGGATCGAGCTTATTGTGGAAACATCTTTTTCAATCCCGATATTCTTTATCGCAAGTTCAACATATTCTTTTGGATCTAGCTCGGCGAATCTGACCGAATCCCATAAACTCCCCCACATCATCGCGCGAAGGAATTCGTCTTTTTCGTTTTGGATATTTTCGAGAATGTAGTTTTTGCTTTTCTCGTCAAGAAGGAAGATCCCGTATCCGTAGTCGCCGTAGTTTGGAAAAACGAAGACCGGAATTTCAGGTCTGAAATTCGGATTTGACCCGATTATTGTCCAGTATTGCGCAAATCCGGATTTTCCGTCCATCGAGTTTTTTGTCAGATATACATCTCGCAGATCGGTTTTTCCATTTTCGAGCCTGACCAATACCTTAGTTCGCATTTGCCAGGTACCGTTTTCGTCCAGCACGTCACGCTGATTCAAACCCAAAATAATCGCAGCGTCCCGATTCCTGCCCTCCGAGTTAGTCACGTGCAAATTCGATTTTCCAACCGTAATCATCGGCAATCCGCGCTTTTTGACCCAAATATCTGCCCAATCTTTCAGATTCTTTTCACTTGTTGTTTCAAACGCAAGGACCAGATCCGACCATTCCGCATTGGCGAAAGCATGATGTCTGAGAAAAAGCTGAACCGCGGTTTGGAACTCTTTCTCGCCTAAATAAAATTCCGCCTGTCGTAAAAACGCCGGCGCTTTGTTGTAAACGATATTTCCGTATGCAGATTTGGCGGAACTGAGGTTTGGAATTTCCTGATAGATCGGCGTGGTACCTTTTGTCACATCGGTAAGATATGCGCCGGATTTTGTCCGCTGGTAAAATACTTTCCACGCGTCATATTCGGGCATGATCTTTTCCATCGCTTTATATGCCATAAATGTCGCAAAACCCTCTTTGAGCCAAAGATCGTCAAACCATTTCATCGTCACGGTGTCGCCAAACCACTGATGCGCGTTTTCGTGAAAGAGCAGATTTGCGCGAGCAATGTAGTTGTTTGCAGTAGGCTCCGTCGGGAAAATTATCGAACTTTCGCGCAAAAACGTCGCGCCTGCGTGTTCCATTCCGCCAAAAGGGAATTCGGGGATCAGGACGAGATCATATTTTGGAAAAGGGAATTTGTAGTCGAAATAGGCTTCGAGATATTTTATCGATTCGCGCTGAAGCCGGAAAACTTCTTCAACTGGAGCGCGGACATCCCTGTCCGCCTCGCGCTTCGCGAGTGCTCCTTTATCCTGTGCGACCGTATTAGCTGCGTTTTTCGTTTGCTTTGCAAACTTGCGGACAGGGATGTCCGCGCTCCCCGTGCCGAGTAATTTATTGGCCTGGGATTTTCGAACGTAGACCTTCATTGGCAATTCAGAACCGGCTGCCACAGGAGTCGGTTCAGACAATTCGGTGAAGTCGCCCACGGCAAATGCAAAAACGTAGGTGCTGATCGGTTTGGTTTCTTCAAATACGCGCGGGGAATAGAAACATTCACATTTCGTTCCCGGTGGGCACGAGGGACAATCAATAATTCTTGGCGATTGTGATGCGGTGTTCGAGACTATTTTCCAATCCTTTGGCGCAGAAACGTTTAACTGAAACCTCGCCTTCAGATCCGGCTGATCAAAAACCGGAAATGCAGTACTGGCGTCGGACGGAACAAAAAGAGAATAGATATATTCCGCACCGTCTTCTTTATCGATATAACGTGTGATCGCGCCGCCTGACGTAAGGATCGGCGACTCAAAACTGAGATTGATAACATTTTCACCTACAACCACACCTTCATCAAAGATCAGATGTTCACGCGAATATTCGTACATCGCAGGTTGTGTGACCGGGGCGGAAGGCTGTCGCGGATTCAAGATCAAAGGCTTTCCATTTATCGAGACATCCGAGATCTTCGATAGCGCTTCATGACCTTTGAGCTTCCGCCAATCTAGAACGATGCGGTTTGTTTTGCTTTTTAAAGAGATCTCGATCGTGCCCTTTAAGGTCGGAGCTTTCTTTTCGATCACGAGATCAAGTTTGTAACGGACGTCAGAGTAATTTGCGGCGCGCCAAACAGCGAGTTTTTGAGAAACGCCGTTTTCCAATGGAGGCATAGTTTGAGAAAAGGTTGAAGCAGCAGCCATCAAAATAAATGCGACACTAACAGTTTTCAAAAACATAAACATCTCTTCCAAAAAAAACCTTACGCCTTACGCGGCTTCTGCGGTTAAATCTCTCTAAAGATCTTCCGGAAGCGTAACCCTTCTCGCATCCCGCCAGAGCCTTTCAAGGTCATAAAATTCGCGCGATTTTGAGTTGAAGACGTGAAAAATAAAATCACCGTAATCAAGTAAAACCCATTCGCCGGTTTCGTAGCCTTCGATCCGGATCGCTTTTGTTTTATGTTCTTTTTTCAGCTTCAGGCTAATTTCGTCAGCGATAGCCTGAACCTGTCTTTGGTTTGTACCGCTTGTGATTATAAATAATTCGGCAAAACTCGTAATGTCGCGCAGATCGAGCGCGACGATGTTTTCCGCCTTTTTTTCTGAGGCGCAGTAAATTGCAACTCTTGCTTCTTCATCCAATTCTTCAAAAGGAGTAGGCGGTTGATTAACGATCGTGATCGTTTCAGTAACGCTTTCACGCTCGAGTGCTTTTGTTTTTGATTCTTCCATATTTATTGATTGATCATCATTTAATATTTAACGCTAAACGGCAAGAACTTATTCGCCGGCCGCGTAAATATTATATTTTTCTATATACTTTGCCGTTTCGCTCGAAACTGCTCGTTTCCAATATTCATTTCCGCTTAAGATCTCTTTGCGGATCTTTGTCGATGATATGTCCATTTCTACCGCATTTGTTATGTAGATTTGGTTTTTGATCTTTGGTTTTCGATCTTCGTCATTTCTTACTTCCATTCGAGTATCAACTATGTGCTCGCGTAT
>JBGTEI010000076.1:0-4382 GCA_041747875.1 Pyrinomonadaceae bacterium
AGATGGATTTGTATGGGAAGATTCGTGAGAATCGCAAAGGTGCCGAGCAGTTTATTTTGCACGACGGACCGCCGTATGCAAATGACAATATTCATATCGGGACAGCGCTCAACAAGATATTAAAAGACTTTATCGTTAAAACTGCCACGATGCGCGGATATGATTCGCCGTATGTTCCCGGTTATGACTGCCACGGTTTACCGATCGAGAAGTACGTTGAAAAAGCACTCGCAGCAAAAGGAAAGAACAAAAATGATCTGCCGGTCGGGACATTTCGAAGGATCTGCCGCGAACATGCTGCAAAGGCATTAAAAGATCAAACACGGGATTTTCAACGGATCGGCGTTTTAGGCGAATGGGACAATCCTTATCTGACGATGTCGCACGAATACGAATCGGAAACTGCGCGGCTGTTTGGTAAATACCTTGAACGCGGCTACGTATATAAAGGTGCGCGTCCGGTTTACTGGTGTGTCCATGATCAAACGGCTCTCGCTGAAGCGGAGGTCGAATACGCAGAACATACCTCGCCTTCGATCTACGTAAAATTCCCGTTGGTTTCAGACGCTTCAAAAATTGATGAAGCACTCGCAGGTAAAGAAGTATTTGTACTGATCTGGACGACGACTCCCTGGACGATCCCGGCAAACTTAGGGATCACCGTTCATCCCGATTTTGAATACTCGGCTATTGAAACAAACGGCGAGGTATATATCCTTGCGTCGGAACTTGTTAAAAGTCTTTCGGAAACCGTCGGCCTTGAAGATGTAAAGGAACTCGCCCGATTTAAAGGAGATAAACTAGACCGTCTCGAAGCAAAACATCCTTGGCTCGACCGGACTTCGCTTTTGATGAACGGCATGCATGTCACACTCGGTGAATCTGACGCCGAAACCGAACTCGATGTAAAAGAGGCGAATGCTAAAACCGGAAGCGCCGGAACAGGCTGTGTTCACACTGCGCCCGGGCACGGCCATGACGATTTCGTCATCGGCAAACAATACGGTCTCGATATCTATTGCCCGGTCGATAACGGCGGTGTATTTCAGGACGAGGTGGAACATTTCGCCGGGCAGCAGGTATTTGAAGCAAATTCGAAGATCGTCGAATTTCTGCGCGAATCGGGAATGCTTCTTTACACAGAAGACTACCGGCACCGTTATCCGCACTGTTGGCGCTGTAAGAATCCGGTCATCTTCCGCGCTACACCGCAGTGGTTTGTCTCGATGGATACGGCTGCAATAACCGGCAAAGAAATTGCGATCCGCGAAAACGCATTAGACGCGATCACCACCGTAAAATGGCATCCTGAATGGGGCGAGGGCAGAATGCATAATATGCTCAAGGGCCGGCCGGATTGGTGTGTTTCCAGACAGCGTTCATGGGGAGTTCCGATCCCGGTTTTCTACTGCGCGGGATGTGATGAAGCAGTGGCTGAAGTAGAGATCGTAAATCACATCGCGGATATTTTTGCCGAAGAAACATCCGATGCCTGGTACAACAAAGAAGCAAGCGAACTGCTTCCGGCAGGCTATGAGTGCAAATCCTGCGAAGGAACTGATTTTACAAAAGAAACCGATATTTTGGACGTTTGGTTTGATTCGGGGTCATCGTGCATTGCCGTTTTGGACACGCGCGATAATCTGCGTTTTCCGGCTGACGTTTATCTCGAAGGCGGGGATCAATACCGCGGGTGGTTTAATTCGTCGCTGATCTGCGGACTTGCCGCGCACGATGAAGCGCCGTATCGAAATGTGCTGACGCACGGCTGGGTCGTAGACGGCGACGGCAAAAAACAAAGTAAATCGATCGGAAATGTCACGGCTCCAAAAGAGATCATTGATAAATCGGGTGCAGAGATCCTGAGGCTCTGGGCGGCGGCGGTTGATTATACAGAAGATGTGCGTTGTTCGGACGAAATTCTCCAAAGGATCGTCGATGCGTATCGAAAATTCAGAAACACTTTGCGTTATGCGCTTGGAAATCTCGAAGGATTTGATCCGGAACGGGATTCGGTCGAATTCGAGAATCTCGAAGAGATCGACCGTTGGGCTTTGGCAAGTTTGAATACGGTCGTTCAAAAGGTAGTGAGCGGTTATACAAACTACGATTTTCAAGCGGTTTACAGGACGATCTATGATTTTGTGACCGTGACACTTTCGGCACGATATTTTGACATCGTTCGCGATCGGCTTTATATCGCTGCGCCAAATTCGAAAGCGAGGCGTTCTGCGCAAACGGCCGTTTATCAAATTGCCGATAATCTGTCGCGACTGCTGGCACCAATACTCTCATTTACAGCGGATGAAGCATTCGAGAATCTGCCGGGGCAAAATATCGCTTCGGTTCATTTAGCGGAATTCCCGCAAGCTACCGGACGTGATGAAGCCAAACTTTTATCGCGCTGGGAACGTATTTTTACAATTCGTGATGAAGTATTGAAAGTTCTTGAAACGGCGCGAAATGAAAAGCTTATCGGCTCAGCGCTTCAGGCAAAGATAGTTTTGACCGTCGATCCCGAAACTCAGAAATTCCTTGCCGAGTACGCGGATCAGCTCCGCTATATTTTCATCGTTTCGCAGGTAGAATTGGCTGAGGGTGATAAACTTAGCGTTGAAGTAAAAACTGCAGACGGCGAAAAATGTGAGAGATGCTGGAATTTTTCGGACGAAGTTGGGAATTTTGAGGAATATCCGACAGTTTGCGAACGTTGTTTTGCGGCACTTGGTGAAATTGAGCAAACTGCAACTGCGAAGTAATTATTGTGAAAAAGAAACATATTTTTTGGAAATTAGGCTATTTGGCGATCACCGGCGGTGTCTTTATGGTTGATCAGGTAACAAAGGCCTGGGCGATCCGCAGACTGCGTTTTGGCGGCGAAATTGAAGTGATCAAAGACTTCTTCAATTTTGCTTATGCACAAAACACGGGCGTTGCGTTTAGCATGCTTGACAGCCACGGAGATTCCGGGCGCTGGGGTTTATCGGCGCTGGCGTTTGTTGCAGCCGCGCTCGTTCTCTATTTTTTTTGGCGTACGCCCCGAAATGACGATCGTATCCTTGGTGCGTTAGCGCTTTTACTTGCCGGGATTCTTGGCAATGTGATCGACCGCGTCCGCCTCGGATTCGTTGTAGATTTTATTGATTTTCAGTTTGGAAACTGGCATTATCCTACGTTCAACGTAGCTGATATGGCGATTTGCGCCGGTGCGGGTCTGCTTATCCTCGATATAATTCTGACTCGAAAAGATAAAGAGGAGAAAGAGGAATCAAAAGAGAATTAGGGTAAGAAAAGCCTTATGAGTGTGTCGCTTCGAGAGATCACTGAAGATAATTTCAAGGCGTGTATCGATCTTAAAGTTTCGGAAGATCAAAAGTTTTTTGTCGCACCGAATGTAAGATCGATCGCTGAGTCAAAAATATATCCATATCTAATTCCGCTTGCAGTTTATTCCGGCGAAGAATTGGTTGGTTTTACACTCCACGGGAAGGATCCGGAGACCAAACGGTATTATATAGTGCGGCTGATGATCGATGAAAAGTTTCAAGGCAAAGGCTTTGGAAAGGGTGCAACTTTGAAATTGATCGAGAAAGTTGGCGAAAACGAAGATTTCAGCGGCGAAATTTTCTTATTTTTTGTACCCGGAAACGAAAGCGCTGAAAGACTTTATACGGACCTTGGCTTTACGCGAACAGGCGTTGTCGATGAAGACGGCGAGATCGAAATGAATTTGAAACTGACAGATAGCACGAAAACCGCAATATAAATAAAGATGTATCCAGAAATATTCAGAATCGGCGATTTTCCAATAAACACCTACGGCGTTTTACTTGCGGTTGGATTGATGTGCGCACTTTTTGTCGCCGCCCGCCTTGCAAAAAATGACGGACTCCCAAAAGAACGCATTTATGATCTTGGTCTTTGGACAATAATCGGCGGATTGTTGGGTTCGAAGATCCTGATGTTTTTTACCGAGGAAAATGTGCAGATCTTTACGCTCGATTTCCTACGCTCTGGCGGCGTGTTCTTTGGCGGATTCTTAGGCGGGTTTATCACGCTCGTATTTCTCATCAGGTATTACAAACTTCCATTTTGGAAAGTCGGAGATGCTTTCGCGCCGGGCTTAGCTCTCGGTCAATTTTTTGGACGCCAAGGCTGTTTTTCCGCCGGCTGCTGCTGGGGAACGGAAACGCACCTTCCGTGGGGTGTGCATTTTACCGAACTTGGAAATAAGAACACCGGAGTTCCGATCTACGGTCCGGATGGGAGCGATCTGTTTCTCCATCCGACACAGCTCTACGAATCGTTTGTCATGCTCGCTGTTTTCGGACTTCTGGTTTACCTCCACAAACATAAAAAGTTCGATGGTCAGATCCTGATCG
>JBGTEI010000077.1:0-2096 GCA_041747875.1 Pyrinomonadaceae bacterium
AAGTTCCTGTCGAATGCAACGATTCGCCCGGATTTGTCTCAAACCGCGTTTTGATGCCGATGATCAATGAGGCGATCTTTTGTATCCACGAAGGCGTTGCAACGCCTGAATCTATTGACGAAATCATGAAACTTGGGATGAATCATCCAATGGGGCCATTAACGCTCGCGGACTTCATTGGCTTAGACGTTTGTTTGGCAATACTTAATGTACTGCATGAAGGTATGGGCGAATCCAAGTATCGCCCTTGTCCGCTTCTAAAAAAATACGTCGATGCCGGCTGGCTTGGACGAAAAAGCGGAAAAGGTTTTTACGAATATAATTAACTGTTCGGAGTCCCGCCTTCAGGCGGCATTTCCCTACATGCCGGAAGCCGCCTAAAGGCGGGACTCAAAACTTTTTGCGAACCCAAAACCGATCCAAGTACATCCTACAACTAATTCAACTCTCCATACGTAAGAGAATTGTTATCATCAATTAAAGGAAAAATTATGCGAAATTATTCAAAATTATTTACCTTGATCGTGGTTTGCGTGTTACTAAGCGTAAACGGATTTACCCAGGTCAAGGTTGCGCCGCTAAATATAAAGCAGCGAACGTTACCAAACGGCTTAAAAGTAGTTTCTGTTCAGGATAGTTCAAGTCCGACAGTTGCAATTCATGTTTGGTACGACGTCGGCGGAAAAAATGATCCGCCAGGGCGTTCGGGATTCGCACATATGTTTGAGCATATGATGTTTAAGTCCACAAAAAACATGCCGAACGAGAAAATGGATCGTTTAACAGAAGACGTCGGTGGCTTCAACAATGCTTCAACCTGGGACGATTTTACAAATTATTATGAAGTGGTCCCGTCAAATCACCTTGAGGTTTTGCTTTGGGCTGAAGCTGAAAGAATGCAGAATCTGAACGTTGATGAAACAAACTTTGCCTCCGAACGGGACGTTGTAAAAGAGGAGTTCCGGCAAGGCGTTTTGGCACAGCCGTATGGCAGATTTTATGAGTTTATCAGCAGTCTTTCCTATCAAATACATCCGTATAAACGCGGCGTGATCGGCAATCTCGATGAGTTAGGCGCGGCAACAACAAAAGACGCGAACGAATTTTATAAGACATTTTATCGTCCTGACAACGCGTATTTGATCGTCGTCGGTGATTTTGACCAGAAGCAATTCGATGCATGGACCGAAAAATATTTCGGCAGTATCAAAAAGCCGGAATCGAAAATTCCTCGCGTGACCGTTACGGAAGCTGAATGGACTTCCGAACGGCGATACATGAAAACCGCTCCGATCGTGCCGTTTCCGGCGACGGCAATCAATTATCTTGCGCCCGAGTCCAAAAGCGAAGATATTTCAGCTCTCCGCCTTGCCGAATCAATTTTGTCTGGCGGTGAGAGTTCGAGGCTTTATGTAGCTTTGATCCGCAATCAGCAGATCGCGCAGGAAGCTTCATTTAATTTGGATATCCGGGTCGATAAAGGACTTATCTCGTTTATCGGGATCGCATCCGAGGGCCATACTTCGGCGGAGCTTGAAAAATCGCTTTTGGAGGAACTCAAGAAGATGCAGGACGCACCGGTTTCAGCAAAAGAGCTTGAAAAAGCAAAAAATCAATTGATCACGCAGACGCTGCGAAGACGCGAAAATAACGATGGAAGAGCGATCGCTATTGAACGCGCTGTCGCCTATCTAGGTGATCCCGCCGCGGTTAATTCGGATATTCAAAAGCTGCAAGAGGTTACGCCTGCGGATATTCAGCGCGTGATGAAAAAATACTTCACGGATAAAAATCGGGTTGTGATTTATTACACACAGGCAGCGGAGGAGAAAGAAACAAAATGAATTACGAAAAATTAAAAATTACGGCAGGCGTGAAAATTCTACTTTTGGTCTGCTCGCTTTACACCGGCGCCTTCGCACAATCGACGGAACCAAAACCGGGCACGCCTAAATCGGTGAAAATTCCGGCTGTAAAAGAATTTACTCTTAAAAACGGCTTGAAGATTGCAGTTGTCGAACGCCCGGGCGTGCCGCTAGTAACCGTTCGCTTGCTGTTAACTGAAGGAGCGGTAAGTGAAGGCAAAGAAAAGGCCG
>JBGTEI010000078.1:0-4673 GCA_041747875.1 Pyrinomonadaceae bacterium
GCCACTAGATAATCGAGATTATGCGTGTAATTCCAATTATTGATCGGGTGTATTTCCTGCTCCTTCATATACTTGAGGTCAAATTCGAGCGAGACGAGAAACGCTTTCCGGGCTTTTTCATACATTCCGAGGCGATAATAAATGTGCCCGGGCATATGGAGCAGATGACCGGAATTTGGTGCCAGCTTTTCGATCATTTCACAGCTCGCCAGTGCCTCTTCGGGCCGTGACCCGTTTTCGACCGCATGGATCCAATAGTGATTTACAGCAACGTTATCGGGATGTGTTTTGAGCAGGTTTCGTAAGATCATCTGACCGTATATTTTCCCGTCGCGCGGTCGCCCATCAGGCAGGTAGCTTCCCGCCGGCGATGAAAGCGAATTGGCGAGCAGAAGCTGCGCCTCAATATCTTTCGGGTATTTGTCGATCAAGGCCTCCATTTCCGAGATCCACGCTGCGCGTCCTTTGCCGGGTTCTGCGAGCAGCGAAATAGCTCGAATATAAAATTGTTCGGGTGGTGAGGCGTTCGGCATCAATTCCACCGCTTTTTTTAACGCCGCACTTCTTTCCGCTGACATTTCCTGCGAATTCTGCCCAAGCGCGTTGTAAATTCCCCAATAAGCCATAGCGCAATTCTCATCGAGTCTCGCTGCTTCACGAAACGCGCGATAAGCTTCGACATCCCAGAAAGCGTGCAGAAGATTTAAACCCTGATTGAAATATTTTTGAGCCGCTTCGCTTTTCGTTGTGATTTCTATCTCACTCGTGCCGATATTTTTCATTAAAGGCGGAGAAGGAAGTGACGCGACATCAAATGCCGGAGAATACTCAGAGGAATGATGGTGTTGGGCGCTTGCGGAAAGAGACAGTAGGAGCACGATCAGGCAATAGACGAGTCTTGTTCGAAACTTCTGAATATTTGTTTTTCGTTTCCCGTTATGCATTAACTTTCTTTCCTTTTGACTTGTGTTTCCGCAGTCGCCAGTCGGCAAATGAAACCCCATCCGCCGCCGAGTTCGCTGACGGCGAGCGTTAATTCGTTTCGTCCTTTTTTCAACGGAAGATAAACCGCATCATTTTCAGGACTCATAATTCCCAAAAATGCCGGATCACGGAAATTCTGTGCGCTGCGGCCTCTATATAGGATCCTCCCATTTAAGAAAACGCTGACGTCATCGCTGTACCCGAGGTATAGTTTCTTGATCTCTTCTCGTTTGGAGATTATGTTTGTTCGCGCGTAGACAACTTTCATTCCAGGCTGGGGTTCAAGCCGTTTTGAAAAATCGCGGGAAAATGTCACTCTCGGATGCGGGCTTTCCCGGTAACGATTGATCGGAACAAAACCGGGTGATTCTGCTTCAACGTCCTGCCATTCGATCGATCTAAGTTCCGAAATCGTGAGCGGCGTTTCGAGATCTCGTGCCAATGCGTCAAAAGACGGCGACAAGCTCCATTTTGTCAGCGTGCCGGCCGGCATCGGCGGGAGCTCCCGCTTCCAGGTAACGGGAGAGGTTTCCCGAACCTCAAAGTTTGAGAAATAGGTTTCGCCCGTCAAAACGGCAAGGGCGATCTGTCCTGTCTGAATCCCGCTTTTCAAGTCGTCGATTACGAGGGCCGGTTTTTCCATATCTCCGACGTAAAATTTCGCGACCGGGCCCGTAACCTCCAAACGAATATGAAACCAGACATCTTTTGGAATTTCGATCGCGCCTATAAAACCGGGACCGCTGTAGATCTGCCAGTTCAGACCGGTGTTGAGGATCGGAGTATATTGCATTGCGTCAGGTAGACCTGATTTATGCTGGCGCAAATACACCCATTCCCCGTTTGCATCGCCTTCGATGCGAAACTGGATACCGAAAAAACCGCGACTTGCCGGTGTTCGGACATCGACATCGATCACACCGTCACGCAGCTTTAGATCTTTTACTGTAGCGCCGCCACCGTTCAAGTAAAGGCTTTTACGTCCCTTATATTCGACCGGTTTGGCTTCCCCTTCGAAAAGCCAGCGCGGAGAATCCGGTGAAATAGACAAGGTTTGCTTCTGCTGTGCGTTACCTGTTTGCACCAATAATATGAATAGCAGAAGAGATCCAAAGCCCATCAATGTCCCGACGTTTTTTACAGAAAGCATTTTAAATTACCCCAAAAATCCGTATTCTCATGCGCGAACCCAACCGTATTGAGTATTCGATGGTCTCGCTCCATTAGCCTTATATTCGCTCTTCAATTTCGTCACATAGTCCGACGGAATCGCGTTCATTTTCGCCTTTACGTCAATGCCGTAAACTTTGGCGGAATTGAGTCCGAAAATCTTTGCTTTAACTTTGTCCGTCAAAGGTTTGAATTTAAAACGTTTCATCAGATCATCCGGCATTTGCAGACGGCGAAATGCTTCGATCTGCCATTGCGGACTGCCCCACCAGATCGAATCCGTTCCCCATAAAACTCGGTCTTCGCCGAACGCCTCGAGCATCTGTCCGAGCATAAACGCGCAGAGTTTCGGTTGGGTGATCGCCGTCATTCCGAACGTCGTTCCCAAATCCATATAGACATTTTTCATTTTCGGATTCCGCTTCTGCATCTCGCACAGATCGGTGATCCAAGGAATATTCGTTTTTGTTTTGAAATCGTCTTCGACCGCCGGAAGCGCATCCCTCACACCCTTAAAGCCGGCGTGGTAGATCAGGAAATTGAGGTCCGGAAAATCCTTTGCCGCTTTTTCAACATCTCGCGGGCTTGAGTGTTCGATCTCCCAACCCGGAAGCGGCAGGCCTTTGTGGACGCAAATATTCTTAATACCGATCTTTCGTGAATATTCGTAGGACGGATAAGCGATCTTTTCGTCGTCCATCCACCACCCGACGCTTCCATCGGCGAGCGGTTGACCGGGATAACCTTTCCACGCTTCGACTTTTAATTGCTCGAATTGTTTGTGCATCGCTTCCAAATCGGATTTACCGAGATCGGGCGAAAAAAGCCCGTGCGCGAGAATTCGTTTTGATTCTGCCAGACCGTTTATCTCGGTGCGCGATTCGACAATCTCGCCCGGCGTGAGAACATTTTGCGAGTCGTCGCGCGAAGGAAGTCCGGTGATGACCGCCATCGAAGTGTCGCTGTCGAAAAACATTTCCTTGATGTAATTGGCGAGATAAAGGTCTTCCCATATATGCTCTTTGCCGACCAATCCCGCGTTTCCCCAGATGCCGCCGACTTCGCGGTATTGGAGAAGTGGCGGAATTGTTATGATCTTCGGCGCGGCAACGTGATGCGTGTGAATGTCGAAAATAAATTGCGGTTTCGGAAATTTTTCATCCGTCGACTGCGTTTCAAAAAGTTCCGTTTCATCAACATAAAAGAATTTTCCGAATACGGAATTCAGAGCTAAAAAAGCCGCCGCCATTCCGCCCGAAGTCGCTAAAAACTTCCGGCGCGAAATGCCGAGTTTTTTTGAACTCTCCGAAGCGATTTCAATCAGCCGATGCTCAACCTGTTTCTGTTCGATAGTTTGGTCAATTGGCGCAAATTCTTCGGTTGAAATAATCTGCGTCGGAATCGGCAGATTTTGCTCGTCAACCTCACATTTTTGTATCCATTTTCGTTTCATATTGGTTCCCTATCACTAAAGATTTGAAAGAGATGTTGCTCCAAATATTTGACATAATTCTTCATCACAAACTCCAAAGACTTGATTTGCCAGCCGCGTATCAAAACTTCATATGTAAAAGCTCTCGCCAATAATGCCTTCTTCAGTTATTCGGGAAATCAAAAACAACCAGATTACTGAACTCATCAGTTTCCCAGTGTTGATGAGCATAAATTTTCTTTCCATCCCTCGACCATGAAGGCTGAACAAAAGACCCCGGACCGAAAGTAATCTGCGTCGGATTTGTTCCGTCGGGATTGACAACAAATATTTGCCCGATACCAGCCGGACCGCTTCGGTTAGAACTGAACAAGATCTTTGTTCCGTCGGGCGACCAGGCTCCCCAACCATCGTAAGCCGCATTGTTTGTCATATTGACCGTATTCGTGCCGTCGCTGTTCATCACAAATATTTCCGAATTACGCTTGGCTATACTAAAATCCCAGTTCATACCCGCTGTATCGGTAACGACTCTTACAACGATTTTTTTACCATCCGGCGAATATGAAGCGTACGTGCTGATGGTTTTCATATTGCTGATTTGCTTAACATCCGTGCCGTCGGCTTTCATTGTAAATATTTCATGAATTTGCTGTCCCCAACCGAAGGTCAAATCAGGCGTTGATCGAGCCGAATTAAATATGATATGTGAACCGTCAGGCGACCATTTCGCGTGACCGTCATTTCCCGGCTGATTGGTCAGCCTTTTTTGATCGCTGCCATCGGCATTCATCACATAGATTTCACCATCTTTATCATCCCTATCAGAAGAAAACAGAATTTTTTGACCGTTGGGCGACCAGATTGCCGTTTCGTCAGTTGCTTTATTATTCGTCAGTTGTATCAAATTACTTCCGTCCGCATTCATAACGTATATTTCCCTGTTTCCCATACGATCTGAATGAAAAACCACTTTTGTCCCGTCCGGCGAAGGCATTGGATAAGAATCTTTGACATTGGTTATGCGTTTAGCCGTTAAAGGCATTTGGTTTGTAGATTGTTGCGCTTGAACTATTGAACATTGAAC